>JBBINX010000056.1:0-15575 GCA_037443685.1 Ignavibacteriales bacterium | reverse complement strand
TTTTGTAGCCAATTATGAACTGATTATAAGAATCTATGACAGCAACAAAGACCTCGTGAAGGAAAAAATATGGAATGAAACCACCCAAACACCCTCTTACGACGAAACAATATCGTTAAAGCACTATCAATTAAGTTATCAATCTTTCAGGCTGAATCCAGGGAAATATCAAACAACAGTCCAAATCCGTGACAACCAAACTAAAAAATCTACCCAATTAAACCGTGATATTGTGCTTCGCAATTTCTCGAGTAATCAATTTGATGTATCCGATATAATGCTTTTAAGTGATTTGAACATCGAAGGTGACAAAAAAACTATCGTTCCGAATATTTCGAACAATGTAACAGATTTGGGTGAGGGGTTTTTTGTATTCTTAGAAATTTATAACAAAGTTGACGCCGATTCTGTGCGAATTACTTACAACATTTCATCCAAGAAAGATCAAACCCTCAGGCAAGAAACTGTTACTCAGTTGTTAGATACAGGAAGTAATTCGTCATTCGTAAAAGTGAGTGCGGCAGAACTTCCCATGGGAACGTATCTTGTTACATTACAACTCGTTCCGTACATACATGATACTCTCTCAGATGTACGCGATAACATAATCAAAATCAGTCGGGTTTTTAAAGTGCAATGGAGGGGAATTCCGACTTCCATCGTTGACCTCGATGCTGCAATAGAACAGATGGTTTACATTGTGGAACCACGAGATATCGAACGCCTAAGAAAACTTCCACAGACGGAAAAACAGGAAGCTTTTAAAGAGATTTGGAAAAAACGAGACCCTACACCTAATACCGAGCGAAATGAACTAATGGAAGAATACTATGCACGAGTAGAATATGCAAATAAAAACTTTAAACATTATATCGAAGGGTGGCGAACAGATATGGGGATGGTTTTTATTATTTTCGGGTCACCGAATAACGTAGAACGACACCCGTTCGATATAAATACTAAACCTTACGAAATTTGGTATTATTATGAACTGAACCGTCAGTTCGTCTTTGTTGATAATACCGGATTCGGAGATTATCAATTAATAACACCTATATGGGATGTGTATCGAAGATCGAGATAAATTCAAGAAAATATTTCAGTTACTGCGCGTTGTTTTAACGATTTTCATTTTTTTTATTCCGTATAGTAACCTTTTTTCGTTTACCCAACCAAAAGTAAAATCAATCAGCATCAACCAAACAGTAACAGTATTTTCTAATAATTTCTTAACCGATAACATTATTTTAAAAACGAATGATATTTTTACTAAGGAAAAGCTTCAAAGTGATTTAGATAGAATAAGAGACTTGTATTTTCGGGATTGTTATTATTTTGTTAATGTAGATGTTGATTCGATAATTTTTTCGGATGATAGTTCATGGGTTGATTTGTATTGGCAGATAGACTCTGGACCACAAATCACTCTCGGAAAAATCGAAATTTCAGGGAATACGCTCTTTACCACAGATTATATCAAAAACAAATTTTATTCAATAACTAAATCGTGCCTCGACCAGAATTTATTGGAGTCAGACATAGATAATTTAATAAAAGAATATGAAAATAACGGTTATCCATTTGCCTCCGCAAATATTAAAAGTCTCATTATCAACGAGGATATTAATTCACCCACGCTGTCGGTAGTGATCGAAATTGATGAAGGCGAGAAAATCAAAATTGAGAGCATACAAACAGAGGGGAATAACGAAACGAAGACAGAAGTAATTGCACGCGAAACCCGTATTCAGCAAGGAGAGATATATAATGCTGAAAAAGTTAAAAGAATTCCACAACGTCTTAATCGGTTAAAGTTGTTCACATCAGTCGAAGAACCTCAAATATTTTTAATGCCCGACACTTTGTCTGATCAAAGACAAAGTCGAGCTGCCGGACTTTTAATAAAGGTTGTCGAGGGAAACGCAAACACTTTTGACGGAATCATCGGTTATTCACCCGGGCACGCTTCCGAAAAAGGTTATTTTACTGGCTTGGTGGATGTTGGCATGAGAAACCTTTTCGGGACGGGTAGAAAACTTAGCGTAAGGTGGGCACGCGAAGAAAGAAATTCACAAGAAATTGGAATTCGATACTTAGAACCTTGGTTGTTTAATTATCCTGTAAATCTCAGCGGTTCTTTTTATCAACGTCAGCAGGATACAACTTACGTTCGCAGGGTTGGCGAGTTGAAACCGGAACTTATGTTTACTGAAAACCTTACGATAAGCGGTCTATTTAATCAAGAAAATATCATATCTTCGACTGTTGTCGGAGCGACTCAGGTAAACTCTAGCGGCACAATTTTAGCGGGAATTGAAATCGCTTACGATACTCGAGACGAAATTTACAGCCCCACATCAGGTATTTTTTATAAAACCGATTATCGCGTTGGTAGGAAAAAAATATATACTCTCCAAAAATCTTTTTCGGTTCAAAAAATGGGAATCGACTTTGAATCATTTTTAGAAATATTCCATAAACAGGTTTTTGCATTAGGATTGCACGGTAGAGATTTGCGTAAAAAAGAGATTGAATTAAGCGACATGTTTCGTTTCGGAGGGGCATCTACTCTCAGAGGGTATCGAGAAAATCAATTTTTAGGGTCGCGTATTTTTTGGTCGAATCTTGAATACAGATTTTTATTAGCAAGGCGTTCATACTTCTTTGGTTTTTTTGATACAGGATATTATAATAATTTTAAGTACGGTTATGGAATAGGAATCCGGATGGAAACAGGTTTAGGAATTATTAGTGTCAGCTTTGCTTTTGGAAAAGGAGATTCATTTAGTCAAGCAAAATTTCATTTCGGACTAATAAATGATTTTTAATAAATCTAAATTAATTGTATCACCGAGGAAAATTCTCCCATCGATTGAATATGAAAGTAAATTTTGGGAAAATGGTTTACGCTTTATTGCCGGTGTTGACGAAGCAGGCAGAGGTCCTCTTGCCGGACCGGTAGTGGCTGCGGCAGTCGTATTTCCTAAATCACTTTTTGAGAGCGACTCAAATCCTATTGTGAATGTGAAAGATTCAAAAAAACTGGCACACAAAAAACGCATAAAAGTTTTTGATTTAATTCAAAAGAAAGCTTTGAGCATTGGTGTAGGTATCGTTTCCCAGGATGTTATCGACGAAATTAATATTTTGAATGCAACTTTCAAGGCGATGCATAAAGCGATCGAGCGATTGGTGCCACCTCCTGACTATTTATTAATCGACGGTCCACATTTTCCAGAAATGGGCATACCTTGCACAAAGATTATTGACGGCGACTCGAAAAGTTTTACGATTGCCGCCGCTTCAATTATTGCTAAAGTGGTAAGAGATAACCTGATGGTTGAGTATGACGAAAAGTATCCTGAATACGGTTTTTCAAAACACAAAGGATACGGAACTTCTGCACATATTGCCGCTATTAAAAAATTTGGATATTGTGAAATACACCGAAAGAGTTTTAAATTTAAAAGTAACGGATGATGAAAAACAAGCGTTCGGATGGAACTAAGAGCGAACAAATCGCCGAAAAATTTTTAACTAATAAAGGTTTAAAAATCATCTGCCGTAATTATCATTTTGGCAGGGGGGAAATAGATTTAATTTTTGACGACCACGGTATCTTGGTTTTTGTTGAAGTAAAATCGCGTCATACGGACGAATATGGGGAGCCAGAAGATGCTATCACGATACCTAAACGTAAACAAATTCGCCGTGTAGCCGAAGGTTATCTGTGGGAAAACAACATTGAAGATGTAGAATGCCGCTTCGATGTCGTTGCCATAAAGTGGGAGAATTATAAACCCATCATAAAATATATCCCGAACGCTTTCTGATTGTAGATTAGTTATTATTTCATTATATTTTTTTACAGCTTTGTAAAAGAATATCAAAATATAGAAAGTTTAAGGCGACTAATGGCAAAAGTAGTTAAAACTCAGCGAACGATTACACCAAAATCTGAGATAGCGGATTGGTACAACCGTCAAAAGGATTTGAAAAAAGATATTATCAGCATAGTAGTATTGTTCATCTTAGTTTTGGTGCTATTTAATCAAATAGTATTTAAAGATATGATTTTTTCTGAGAGTGGTGATACAGCTGCTGCGCACGCTTGGGGAAAAGCCGGCGAATATTTAGAAGCAAAAGAAGGTCAAAAACCTATTTGGTTCCCGTATATTTTCAGCGGTATGCCCGGTTTTGGTAGTTTGGCTTATATTCCTTATAACGTAAGTTATCTACAAACTGCTATACTTTTTGTTGGTAAATTACTTTTCTTCAATGTGGAAATGAGTTGGTTTGTTTTGCATTATTTTCTGGCTGGTATTTTTATGTACTTATTTGTGAGGTATTGGAAGTTTAAACAAATACCTTCGCTTTTTGCCGCAGTTGTTTTTATGCTGTCGCCATATGCAATCGGTTTGGCTGTTCACGGCCACGGCTCGAAGATGATGGCTCTTACGTATATTCCACTGTTGCTTTTACTCACTCAATATCTTTTTGATAAGCGCACTGTGTTAAGTATTGGACTTCTTGCCGCTGCAGTTGGAACCGCATTACTCACTAATCACGTGCAAATGGTTTATTACGGATTCATGTTTATCGGTTTGTATTTTATCTATGATATAATCATCAACATCAAAAGAGAAAAAATTACAGTTCTAAAAAAAGGCGGACTGTTTATTACAGCGCTTATAATTGGTTTCGGAATCTCAGCGTTTGTTTATTTTTCGACATACGAATATTCACAGTTTTCTATTCGTGGTGGTGGTGAAGTCGGTGTAGCGGGTGGTTTGAATTACGACTACGCGACTAACTGGTCGTTTCATCCATTCGAAATGTTAAATTTACTAATCCCTTCATTTTTTGGTTTCTCTTCCCCATATTATTGGGGCTGGATGCCATTTACCGATACGACTGTTTATCTTGGGATCATTCCGCTAATCCTCACAGTAATTGCATTTATTTATAATCGAAATAAATCTATGTTGTTCTTCGGTTTATTTTCTGTTTTCGTTTTATTCGTCTCTTTTGGAAAACACTTTAATTTATTTTACGATTTTCTGTTCCATTATCTCCCTTTTTTTGATAAATTCCGCGCTCCTTCTATGATTCTACATTTGCTCCCAGTATCAATCGGGATGTTGGCAGCTTATGGATTAACTTTTCTGATGGAGGTTTCCCCAAAATTCAATCCCACTAAATTTAACAAGAGCTTATTGATAGCAATGGGAATTATAGCAGCAATTTTGGTAATAGGTTTTATAGGTAAAACCACAATATATTCGGCTCTTTCAACTTCGATGTTCGTTAAAGAGGGCGACCTGCAGCAACTCCAACAGCAATATGGTGCACAAGCTTCCCAAGCCTTGTCTCAACTTAAAGCAAGCCGGTTTGATTTGCTTGCAAGTGATTACATTAAATTTACAATTATATCAATCATTTCATTGGGAATTGTGTTTCTATATCTAAATAAAAAAATTAAGAGTACGTTGTTAGGTTTCGGGCTAATTTTAGTTTTAGTAGTTGACTTGTTTATTATAGATACAAAGTTTATCGAGCCAAAAGAACGAACAGCAATTGACCGGCATTTTGCTCCAGACCAGACAGTACAATTTCTTAAGACAGACAATTCTCAATTCAGAATTTTTCCGATAGGTCAATTGTTTATGGATAACACTTATATGTATCACACAATCGAATCAATTGGTGGATACAGTCCGGCAAAAATCAAGATATACCAAGAAATGATAGATTCATGTTTATATCGTGGATCTGACCCTTCGTTCCCGCTGAATATGAATATCATAAATATGCTGAATACAAAATATCTGATAACACAGTTTAATTTACCAGAAGATCGATTTAAAATTATGACTGTTGATCAAAAAAAACAAGTAGCCACATATTTGAATCCAGCATATCAACCTCGTGCTTTTTTTGTGAAAGATGTATTCATAGCACAAAACAAAACCGAAGTCTTCAACAAACTAAACTCAGCAATTTTCGACAGTAAAATTACAGCAATACTTGAAAAGCAGCCGGAAATAACTCCTGTCAATTCCGATTCTGTTTATGTTAGTATTAAATCTTATAAAACAAATTATATAGAGTTAGCAACTTATAATGAAAAAAATTCGCTACTGGTTTTAAGCGAAGTTTATTATCCGGTTGGTTGGAAAGCATTTATTGATGGCGTAGAAACTGAAATTTACAAAACTAACTACATATTAAGGTCGGTTGTATTGCCTGCTGGTGCACACACTGTTGAATTCAAATTCGACCCGCCGTTGTATCACATCGGCTTTACTGTTAGCCATGTCGCTTGGGGTATATCCATTTTATTCATACTCATAGGTCTGGCTCGATTACCAGCACTGAAGAAGTTAATTTGATAAAATAAGTAAAATTTCTTATTTTTTAATGGAATCTAATTTAATATTAAGAATAGGATGAGTGAAACATTAACAGAACGACAAAGAGAAGTCTTAAAAAATGTAGTACAAACCTTTATTCTCACCGCAGTACCTGTCGGGTCGCGTGGGATGTCGAAAAGAACTGATATAAATTTGAGTCCGGCAACAATCCGCAATGTGATGGCTGACCTTGAAGAGCAGGGTCTTATTTCGCACCCGCACGTTTCGGCTGGCAGAATTCCTACGGATAAAGGTTATCGCTTCTATGTAGATGGATTAATGGGTCTCGAAATTTTAAGCTCAAAAGATAAAGACGACATTTACAAAAATTTAAGCGGTATCACAGAGACAGAGGATCTACTCAAGGAAACATCTAAATTACTAAGCAGAATCTCAAAACAATTAAGTGTCGTTTCGACACCGCACTTACACACCGGAGTTCTTCAACAGTTAGAGATAATTCAAATCTCTGACTCTAAACTGATTGTAATTTTGTCAATAAAGTCCGGATTAGTAAAAACTATTATGATGGAAATTTCCTCCGAAATATCAAGGAGTAAATTAGAGGAAATTAATAGGTTTTTAAACCAACGATTGTGTGGTTTGACGCTTCTTGAGATACGAGAAACTTTTCACGATAGAGTAAAAGATGCTGAAAACGAGGAAACAGGATTAATCCGACTTTTCTTATACAATACCGACAAACTGTTTAATGATTTCTATTCACGCGAGCGTTTGCACATAAGCGGAACTTCAAATATTCTCTCGCAACCCGAATTCGAATCTCCGGAACAACTTAAAAGCATAATTGAATTGATTGATAATGAAGATATCATAATTCACGTGCTCGAAAAATGTGAAGTAAAAAACAAATGCGACAATGTTACCATCAAGATTGGATCGGAGAATGATATCGAAAAATTACAAGACTACAGCTTGATAATTTCATCATACAGGATTGGTGAAACAACAGGCACTATAGGCATTATCGGACCTACTAGGATGGAATATAGTAAAGTAATACCTATAGTTAGATGTGTAGCAGAAGCTGTTTCATCAAATAACTAAATATTAGATAAAGAATGCAAGATAACGATATTAAAAATAACAATAATACTGAAGAAGCGACTAATCTAAACGAAGAACAACCCGTTCAACTAGAAGACGAATTACAAACGTTGAAAAATAATATTTTGGAATTAGAAAAGTTGAACACCGGCTTAAAAGATCAACTGCTGCGTAAAGCGGCTGAATTTGAAAACTACAAGAGGCGAATCGAAAACGATCTCCTCGCGATTACGAGATATTCCAATGAACAATTAATTGGAACACTTCTTCCTGTATTGGACGATTTTGACCGGTTTATACAATACGCAAAAGAAGAATCCACCCCGCCAAATAGCGAAGGACGGGAAAGTACTTTTTATAAAGGGGTTGAATTGATATATAATAAAATGTTCAAAGTTCTTGAGCAGCAAGGTTTAAAAAATTTGGACTCGATTGGAAAACCGTTCAACGTGAATTATCACGATGCATTAATAGTAACACCTTTCGACCCTAATGTTCAACCGAATACTATTGTTCAAGAAGTTGAGAAGGGTTATCTTCTACACGAAAAGGTTATTCGTCATGCAAAGGTTATAGTTTCTGGTGAACCTGGAAATGATTCACCTTTTACATCAGAAACAGGAGCTGATTAAAGATGGCAAAACGCGATTACTACGAAGTTCTTGGTATTCAAAAAAATGCCAATCAGGATGAGCTAAAGAAAGCATATCGAAAGATTGCTATGAAATATCATCCCGACCGCAATCCGAATAATAAAGAAGCTGAAGAAAAATTCAAAGAAGCTGCAGAAGCATACGAAGTTTTAAGCGACCAAGATAAACGTAGAAGGTATGATCAATTCGGGCATGGAGGAATCAGAGCCGGACAGGATTTTCACGGATATACCGATATACACGACATTTTCTCTCATTTTAGTGATATTTTTGGGAGTTCATTCGGTGGTAATATTTTTGAAGAAGCATTCGGCAGCGGTAGAAGTTCGAGACAACGGAGACCTACACAGACTGGGACTCAGGGCTCTGATCTAAAAGTACAACTCAAACTTACATTAGAAGAGATTGCGGAAGGTATAGAGAAGAAACTTAAAATTAAAGTTTATAAAACATGCGAATTGTGTGGTGGAAATGGTGCAAGGTCGGCATCTTCACGAATTACGTGTCCATCTTGTAACGGCACGGGAGAAATCCGACAGGTATCGCGGTCGGTGTTCGGCCAATTTGTTAATATTTCGACATGCAGTCATTGCGGCGGCGAAGGAAAGATTATTAAAGATGTTTGTCCCGATTGTCGCGGCGAGGGAAGGGTTCACGGAGAGAAAACAATAAAAGTAAACATACCTGCCGGCGTATCCGATGGAAATTATATTCCATTGCGCGGACAGGGACACGCAGGTAAACGCAATGGACCCGCAGGCGATATAATTGTCATGCTGCACGAAGAAAGGCATCCCGAATTTATACGTGAAGGTGATGACATTGTGCTCGACTTGGTTATTAGTTTTCCAGAAGCTGCTTTAGGAACCGAAATTGAAATACCAACCCTGACGGGTAAGGCAAAGCTTCTAATAGAACCCGGAACTCAATCTGGGAAAATTCTAAGAATGAGGGAAAAAGGAATTCCGCACCTTAATAGCTACGGCAAAGGCGATCAGTTGGTTAGAATAAATGTGTGGATTCCGACAAAGCTTACTCAAAGAGATAAAGAGTTATTAAAAGAACTGCTACAGCAGGATTCTATGAAACCAAAAGAAACCGATAAGTTTGTAAATTCTGGTAAGAGTTTCTTTGATAAAATGAAAGATGCTTTCACGTAACAGAACAACATGAACTTAATCGAGAAAATACAAAAATCTATAGGATTTACACCGAATGAGATTAAAGTTGTCTTCTTCTTGGTAACAATTTTTATTACCGGTTCAGGCATTAAAATTTATAAAACAACTTTTTTGACGAGTGAGCAGGTCTTTAATTATGCTGATGCTGACGCAGCTTTCATACAAAAATCAGAATTTTCTTCCAGCAATATGAATATATTGTCAGATTCTGTATCATCACAAACTAAAGCTCTCCAAAAGAAAAAACTCTCAAGTACTCAACGCATAAATATTAACATAGCGAGTAAGTCGGAAATAATGAAATTGCCCGGAACTGGTGAAGTAATTGCTGAGAGAATTATTGCGTATCGGGAAAATGTAAAATTATTTAAAACAGCCGAAGATTTGTTGAACGTAAAAGGTATTGGTAAAAAGAAGTTGGAGCAAATTAAACCCTATTTAATTTTTGAGTGATTTTATAAAAATAGAATAACAATCGGGCGAAAAATATGACTAGTCGTATAGTAGCAGGTCTCAGCATAGAAGGCGATTCAGCAGAGTTTGTAATACTGAATAGTAGCGAGTTAAAAACAGAATTATTTTTTATTGAAGAATATAAACGAACCGAGTATGATAAATCGGATACTTGGTTTTTAAAACCATTAACGATTCACAGCTCAAAACTACCCGAAAAAAGTAAAACCGTTTCTATCGCCCTTAGTAGAACAATGTTGTTTACACATGTTTTTCCGATAGATTCAACACTTCATCGTGATCAACAAAATGAACACTTGAACTGGGAGCTATCTCAATTATTACCGAATTATCACTCTCGAGATTATATTAGCGACATGCATTTATTAAAAGTTCATCAAGATAAAAATACTCACGATATTTTATCAGTTTCTGTTAAACGCTCACTCGTCTATGCTATTCACGATTACATTCACGCAGCAGGATTAAATTTAAATATTCTAGATGCTACACAATTCGCTGCCGAAGGTGCCCTGCTTCATAATTATCCCGAAACAAAGACACAGGAAAGTATTTTGGTCGGTTTCTCACCAGCACACGTTGAATTTAGCCATTATTCTAACGGACATCTGACCGATTATAATTTTTGGCAGGAGGCAAACATAGAAATGATTCTCCAATTTCTACAAATTTTTGTATCAGGGAAGAACATAGAGAATATCTTTATTCACGGTCCTAACGCTGATTTAGAAACTCTAAAGACTTTGCGAACCGAAATATCACCGAATGTTCAAATCTTGAATCCTTTCAAGAGCATCACTCATTCTCTCAGTGTAAAAAATTTCGACAGATTTGCTAATTCACTTCAGCGCTTTGCTCCTGCAGTAGGTATTGCATTAAGGAAACCGTAAATGCGAGTTATCGCCGGTAAGTACAAAGGCAGAAAGCTTAATGATGCATCTAAATATGACATACGTCCGGCAACCGACCGTGTCAAGGAAACAATTTTTAATGTTTTACAGCATAAATTAAATATAGAAAATGTAAAAGTTCTCGACTTATTTGCCGGCACAGGAAGCTTAGGTATCGAAGCACTCAGTAGAGGCGCCCAAAAAGGTACCTTCGTTGACCTCTCGAAAGAATCTATTTCACTAATAAAAGCTAACCTTGAAAATTTGAATTGTTTAGAAGTATGTGAACTGATAAAAGCCGATGGAGTAAAGTTTATCGAAAGATGTAATGAAAAATTTGACCTGATTTTCGCAGACCCACCTTATGCTTATGAGATGACAGATATAATTCCTGAACTAATATTTTCTAATAAAATTTTGAACGACAATGGATTCCTGATAATTGAACATCAGAGAAACTTGTCTTTCAAATTCACAGACGATTTTGTAAAAACTATAACGAAAGAATTTGGAAACACGACAGTGACTTTTTTTAAACATAATACCATGGAGAAATCATGAAGATTGCAATCTACCCTGGGACATTCGACCCGATAACTTATGGACATATTGATGTTTTAGAACGTGCTTTGGAGATTTTCGATAAAGTAATCGTTACAATTGCTCGTAACGCGACTAAAGAACCGCTTTTCACAGATGAAGAGCGTATTAGAATGGTTAAGCACGTTATAAAAAAATACGATAAGCATGCCGAGGCGGAATACTTCGACGGACTTCTCGTGAATTATGCACGAAAGAAAAAGGCGATTGCGTTGGTCAGAGGATTACGTGCCGTCTCCGACTTCGAGTACGAAATGCAGATGGCTTTGATGAATAGGAAGTTAGCAGGGGATATTACAACGATATTTTTTATGCCTCATGAGAAGCATACATATCTTAACTCCTCAATAGTTCGGGAAATCGCATTACTCGATGGTGATATATCAAACTTCGTCCCGACTTATGTTCAAAAGATTCTGAAATCTAAAGTTCAAAAGTTGAGGAAGAGTAAGAAGTAAGATGTAATGTGGGGTTGGTTCTGGACCTTAATAAAATGATTAATATTGAAACAATCGATTGATGGAGTTTTAATAGAAATTTGAAGAAAAACAACAGTCTATGAATGATATTGACAATTATAATAAGTAGTACAAATGATACTAGAGCATTTTCTTCCTCTGATTCTTAGTTAAGGTGTCTAAAATGTCATTGCGATCCCGACTACAGTTGGGAGCAGCAATCTCAACATTTTGTTTTTAGGTTACAGATTGCTTTATCGCTTAGGTCTTTGCAATGACAATCCGCATACTTTTCAGCCAACCATCAATAGATTTTCATATATCATCATGTACAAACGTTTTTGTTTTTATCATTTTTTTTTTGTAAAATATGCTTGTCAACACCGTTCTTATCATTTCCCTAAAATTTTAAAAATATGAGGTTTATTAATAAATGAATGTAAGTCAACTTGCACGATCTATTGCTGAATCGCCAACCCTCAAGCTTACCGAAGAAGCTCGTCTGCTGAAGGAAAAAGGTGAAGCAGTTATTCACCTTGGAGCGGGTGAACCAAAAAATAAAGCTCCGATTAACGCGATTCTAAGTTCAGCAGCAAAACTTAATACAGGTGATGTAAAATACACACCAACCGATGGTACACCTTCTTTGAAGAAAGCAATCATCAGATATACTGAAGAGAACTACGACAAAATGGTTGCGCCCGAAAATATAATCGTTTCAGCAGGTGCGAAACAATCGGTCTTTAATCTTCTGTTCACATTACTAAATCCGCAGGAAGAAGTGATCATACTTGCACCATACTGGGTTAGTTATCCTGAGATGGTTCGGATGTGTTACGGTGTTCCCGTTATTGTTACACCGGAAGACGGCTCATTCCATCCGCGAATGAAAGACATTGAACAAAAAGTGAGTTCGTACACAAAAGCAATTATCATTAACAGTCCGAACAATCCTTCTGGAATTATGTATGGCGAACAGTTCATCTCTGATATTATTGATTTATGTGAGCGCAAAGGTATCTACTGTATCATGGATGATATCTACCATAAATTAATTTTTGATGGTAGAAAACCAATTTCGGCTTACAAGCATACAAAAAAAGATTTAGAAAATTCTAAAGTCATAGTCGTGAATGGAATCTCGAAACTCTACGGAATGACGGGTTTCCGAATTGGCTGGACTGTTGCACCTAAAGCGTTAATTCAGATTATGACAAATGTACAAGGACAGATTACAACAACTACCTCAGTCATACTTCAAGCCGCCGCCGAAGGTGCGCTGATGGGAATTCAAAGTATCGTCGAGGGACTACGATTGATGATCGAAAATACCCGGAATGTTATGATGCAAGAGTTGCAATCGTTCAATGGCGTGAAGGTGACAAAACCCGATGGAACATTTTATTGCTTACCAGATTTTAGTGCGTATAATAAAAATTCACTTGAGCTTTCGCAATTCTTATTAAATAAAGCACTCGTTGTTACGGTTCCTGGAAAAGAATTCGGTATGGAAGGTCACTTACGCCTTAGTTACTGCGGAACAATCAAAGAAATTAAACAAGGAATCGAACGCATGAAATGGGCGATAGATCCCAACTCACCGAATGAGATATTTATCGGTGAACGGAAATTAGTGAGGGATTGGTTATGAACAATTTATTGAATATTAAAACACCCGCTCAAGATCAAGCCAAAGCTCTCAAGAGCGATTACGGACTCGATAATCACAGCTTAACAAATCTTAACACTGTTTATTGGAATTTACCGACAGAGGCTCTATACGAAGAAATCACATTCCGCGGTGAAGCACGAATCTCGAAACTGGGACCCATCATTGCACACACCGGAAAACATACAGGCAGATCCGCAAATGATAAATTCGTTGTTAAAGAACCATCAACGCAGGATAAAGTGTGGTGGGGCGAGTACAACCGACCTTTTAATCAGGACAAATTCAACGAAGTGCTGAGTCGATTGCAAGGATTCTTACAAGGCAGGGATTTATTTGTACAGGATTGCTACGCGGGGGCTGATGAGGAATATCGGTTACCAATTCGCATAATCACAGAAAAAGCTTGGCATAGCGCGTTCGCACGGAATATGTTTATACTGCCGAAAACAGCAGAGGAATATAAAAGACACGTGCCCGATTTCACAATCATTTCGATACCATCGTTCAAAGGACTTCCGCAAATAGATGGAACATCGACCGAAACCTTTATTCTTTTAAACTTCGAGCAGAAGATAGGCATTATTGGCAACACCGCATACGGCGGCGAAATTAAGAAATCTATTTTCACAGTTATGAATTTCTTACTGCCGTTGGATGGAGTAATGCCAATGCACTGCTCAGCAAATATTGGAAAAGAGAAAGACACCGCACTTTTCTTCGGATTATCCGGAACTGGAAAGACAACACTTTCAGCCGACCCAAATCGCGGACTGATAGGCGACGACGAGCACGGCTGGAGCGAAGACGGTATCTTTAATTTTGAAGGGGGATGTTATGCAAAAGTTATTGCTCTCTCACCCACTGCCGAACCGCAGATTTATGCCTGCACTCAAAAGTTCGGAACAATTTTAGAGAACGTTGTTTATGATAAGGTTACGCGGAAGATCGATTTAGACGATGCAACAATTACCGAAAACACGCGCGCATCATATCCATTAGAATTCATCGATAACTCAGTACCCGAAAAGGTGGGCGGACATCCAAAGAATATTATTCTACTAACGTGCGATGGGCTTGGAGTGTTGCCTCCGATAGCAAAACTTTCTCCAGGACAGGCGATGTACCAGTTTATGTCGGGCTATACAACGAAAGTTGCAGGTACCGAGATGGGGCTTGGTAAAGAACCTGAACTGACGTTCAGCGCTTGCTTCGGTGCGCCATTCATGGTACACCATCCAGCCGTTTACGCGGAGTTACTTAAACGGAAAATGTTGAAGTACGGCGTCCACTGCTGGTTAGTAAATACCGGCTGGGTTGGTGGACCGTACGGTGTAGGCAAACGCATAAGCATCAAGTACACGCGTCAATTATTGAACGCGGCACTCAGCGGTGAATTGCTGAAGGTTAAGTTCAAAAAAGATCCGATCTTTGGTTTTGAAGTACCCGAAACTTGCGGAGATATACCCCAAAGTGTTCTTGATCCGGCATCATCGTGGAACAGCAAAGAAGCTCACATGGCGAAGTACAAACAACTTGCAGGTCGCTTTATTGAGAACTTTAAGAAATACGAAGCCGGATGTCCCCCTGAAGTTATTAAGGCGGGACCGAAGATATAGTAGCTTTGAGAAAAGAACGTTCAGCATAAAATAAGAGACAACTCCGATTTCGATAGAGGTCGGAGTTGTTTACGTGTGAACTAAAAGAAAATCAATTAACGTTTAGTAGCATTAAACGCCAACGGACTTGTGTTTGATAAATTATCTAACAAGAGAAACAAGGATTTTCGAAATATTAACACAAAAATTGAGAATTCAATTCAAGAACATGCGATTTCTACTCCCAGCGCCTCGTCTTACAACTTATCTCGAATCAAGAATTTTGTTTTTTAAATTAGTAACCATACTTAAACAAAAAACCTTCAATTTGGAGAATCAATGAAAACATTTACAATAAAGATCGACCCGTTAACAGGTGAAGAATATTTTGAAGTTTATTTGCGCGGACAACAAATTCTGAACGACCCCTTACTCAACAAAGCATCCGCGTTTACAGTTGAAGAAAGATTGAGTTTGGGTTTGTCGGGATTGCTGCGCTCTGGCATAAATACCATTGAAAACCAACTTACACGCAGCGTATTAATGTATCGCCGGAAGCCTGACGATATGG
>JBBINX010000055.1:0-15637 GCA_037443685.1 Ignavibacteriales bacterium | reverse complement strand
TTAAGCCCCCGAGGGTTTTTCCATCATTATTCTCCTGGCAGAGAACATAACAAAGGGATTTAACTCTTCGAGGGCTTTTTATTTTAAATCTAATCAAATTAACAGACAATTTCAAAAAATTTACAAATTATAAAGGAGATTAAACATGTTATACTTCAATTTAATAAAAGGACAAAAGCGCATATTGCTGTTTGTAATATTCGTGGTATTCACCACAGTAAATTTGTTTTCTCAAATTAAACTCGTAACAATTCAAGACAGAGAATACCGCCTCAAAGATAGGAAATGGTATATATTCTCTGAGGGAAAGAGAGGAAGCGAGATTATACCACAGCGATTGATTGTGAGATTGAAAGATAAAGGATTCTTGGAGCATTTTGACTTCTAGAGATTAAGCATCAATGGTATCGGATTAGGAAGTGATCGCTTCTTAGATGGATTCTATGTGTTATCAATTGCTCCAGATCAGAGTTCATTTAACATAGCTTCAACATTAGAAGCAAGTGGAAAATTTGATGTGTTGGAATTTGATATTTTGGGCGAACGACATGGTGCACCAAGTGATCCAATGTTTTCGCAGCAGTGGAATCTTGATCAAACCAAACTGAGTAGCGTGTATTTTTATAAATTAACAGCTGGTTCGTACACATCTGTAAAGAAGATGTTGCTGATGAGGTAAAAAACATTGACACATTGTATCATTTGTTCATTGAATCAATGGAACAATGGATAAATGGAAAAATGGAAAAATGGGTCAATGGTAAAATTGAGCCGATTTCTGAGGCTAGGAGATCGGCTTTTTGTTTTGTAATTACACACGTCTTGTAGTATATTACAAAATATTATGAGAAGAATATACTTAGACTACGCAAGTACAACTCCGCTAGACCCACAAGTATTTGAAGCGATGGAACCTTACTTTCTCAAAAAGTTTGGAAATCCATCGTCAATTCATAAGTTTGGACAGGAGGCTAAAGCCGCAATCGAGGAGAGTCGTGAGATAATCGCAAAACAAATTGGAGCACAACCAGCCGAAGTGGTATTTGTTAGCAGCGGAACGGAGTCGCTTAATTATGCAATAAAAGGTGCTGCATTAAAAATGCGTGAGGCAGGAAAAACCCACATCATAACAACTAAAGTTGAGCACCACGCCGTTTTAGAAACGTGTGATAATTTAGCTAAACAAGGTTTTACAATCACCTTTTTAGATGTCGATGAGTATGGAGTCGTTGAACCGGACGATGTCCAAAAAGCGATTACTCCCCAAACAGGACTGATATCGATAATGTATGCGAATAACGAAGTTGGTTCGTTGAATCCGATTTTTGAAATTGGCGAAATTGCAAAGACTCATCGAATACTTTTTCACACAGACGCCGTACAGGCATTCGGAAAAATTAATATAGATGTAAACCAACTCAACGTCGATTTACTATCAGTAACAGCGCACAAACTCTACGGACCGAAAGGAATTGGAGCGCTGTATGTTCGCAAGGGTGTTGAGTTAGAAAAGTTATTGCACGGCGGCGGACAGGAGAGAGGCAAACGTGCAAGCACGGAAAGCACTCCGTTAATCGTAGGGTTTGCGAAAGCTGTTAGTATCGCTTATGACACTCTTGAATCGGAATGGGTGCGTTTGGCATTTTTGAAATTATACCTCAAATCAAAAATCGAAAGCCAATATCCGTTTGTTATATTTAACGGGCATCCTCAGCAATCTTTATCGAATATACTTAACGTTTCGTTCGACAGCAGCAAAATAAAAATTGATGGTGAAGCTTTAATAATAAATATGGACATCGAAGGAATCGCAGTTACAAGCGGTTCGGCTTGCACTTCGGGGAGCGTCAAACCTTCACATGTCCTGTTGGCTATGGGAAGAGATGTTGAAACCGCGAAAGCATCTATTCGCTTTTCAATGGGTAGATATACAACTCAGGAGGACGTTGACTATGCTCTGAATGTCTTAGAAAAAGTTATTGCGAGGATAAGGAAGAAATAACAAATAACAAATGATAAATGACAAAAAAAATCCAAAATTATTATTTACTTAACTGAAGTTACGCAAAACAAGAAAAAGGTCATTCCCGAATGCTTTTATCGGGGATATACCTATCGAAATTGCGATAAAATGCTGGATTCCCGCTTTCGCGGGAATGACAAAACTCTGTTTTGGTTTGCCAAAAGAGCATTCTGCGTAACTTCAGTTACTTAATTACTTACCTACTTAACTTCTCCCACTCTCTAATCGCAATACCATACCGTGCGCCTCTTTCGCTCACAATCAATTCATCGAATTTTCTGAATTTCATGAATTCTAATAATATCAAAGTCCCTGCAGTAATAATATCTGCGCGTCCCTCGGTCGTATTCGATAGTGTTCTAATGTCTTCGCTCCGCATCTTAGTTAATTTCTGAAAAATATTATTGATTTTTTCAAAAGATAGTGGGTGCCCACTGATTTTATTAATATCAAAATCTTTCAATCCTTGGTCGATGGATGCTAAAGTTGTAGGTGTGCCTGCTACACCTATTAAGCGAGTGCCCGCAAAATCCCGTACCGCTAATTTTGAAAATGCACTGTTGATGAACTCAGTAGCCAATTGAAATTCGGCTTGAGTCGGCGGATTATTCCCAAAAAATCGTTCTGAAATTCTGACGGCTCCGACATTTATTGAATCGACCGAATTGACATTTTCCAGATTTCCTTCTGATACTTCCGTGCTGCCTCCTCCAATGTCGATAACTACTATATTTCCATTACCTGATAGTCCACTAATAGCCCCTCTGTAGCTCAAACGGGCTTCTTCGTTACCGTCTAATATTTCAACAACAATACCAGTTTCTTTTTTAATAAAATTAACAAACTCCTCTTGGTTTGCGGCTTCTCGAAGGACGCTCGTGCCGAATGCGACAACTTTTTCAGGTTTATAGCTTTTTATAATTTTCTTGTATTCATTGAATATATCGATAACACGTGTGAATGCCGGCTTACCGATTACAGCGTCTGCGTCGATATTTTTGCCGATACGAGGCGTGCGTTGTTCGTATGCGAGAGTTTTGATCACGGCATTATCAATATCCGCTATAAGTAAAAGCACTGTATTGGTGCCTATATCTATTGTTGCAATTCTCATAATTTCCTCTGGTCTGATTATATAATTTATAAATTTATCGACTCAACAAATTTACACCCGCGTTGCGGTGGCTGCAAACCATTCTCCTTCGTAAATGATTTCGATAATTTTTAGTTTATATTTTTTTATCACCTGACGGAACGAGGTTTCATCAATAAGTAGTAAACCGGAAAAGATGACGTAACCAGCTTGAGATAATCTTTTCAAAGTTTCCGGAAGCATCTCAATAATTGTTGTCAACATAATGTTGGCAGTGATTATGTCATACTCAGCTTCGTTTAAAAAATTTAGCGCTGTGTCGGTAACGACAATCTTATCTTCTAGGTCATTAGCAACCACATTTTCTTTTGCATTGAGTATCGACCACTCGTCATTATCTATCGCTAATGCTTCTTTCGCACCTAATTTAACAGCGGCGATTGCGAGTATTCCAGTGCCGGTTCCAATATCTAAAACTGAGGCTCCATCAAAAATATACTTTTCCAATAATTGAAGTGTTAACTTCGTCGTTTCGTGGTGTCCTGTACCGAAAGACATCTTTGGGTCTATCTGAATAACTATTTTATTGTCTGTATTCGTGTATTCCACCCACGATGGTTTTATAACAATCCGATTTCCGATTTCGAGTTTATCGATAGATTTTTCCCATTGTTCGTTCCAGTTTTCTTCTTCGATATCTTTAAACTTGATAATAGAATTTGATGAGATAATACGCAAGAGTTTGCTCATATCATATTTTAGCTGCTCGAATTTCTTATCCGTCCAGAGCGATTTATCTATATAACATAAAAGTTCAGTATCTGTATCTGCAAAACCGTGGCATCCTAATTCAGTCATAGTTGGGATGAGCAGTTCTTGCTGGTTTTTATTCGCACTTATTGATATTTCAAGATAAGTTTTCATGCCTCGTAATGTAGTTATGGGTTTTAGTATTGTCGGAAGATTAAATTTAACAACAATACGCCAACTGCCTCGAGGCTTTCTGGAGAACATTTATCCGGTGTATCGTCTAATGTGTGCCAATAACGATGAGTGGCGTCGGGATAATTAAAGTCGATTAAGTTAATAGTTTTAATCCCGACTTCATTTAAGGGGAGGTGGTCATCGATGATTTCTTGACCTATTTCATTTTTAAAATGTACGATGTTTAGATTGCGGGCTAACTCCCAAACTAATTGTACGATATCGGGTGCGTATTTTACGGAATATCCTTCTTTTAGAATTTCAAGTTCAGCATCTCCGATCATATCTAATAAAATTCCATAATCCGGGTTATAGTTTGAGGGTTTATTCTTTGCAAAATATTTTGAACCTCTTAAATATCCCGAGATATCGTTTGCTTTTGCATAATCCTCACCATCGAAAAGTATTATATCTACACCGATTTTGGGTGGGTTGGCTTTAAGTACACGAGCAATTTCTAATAATACAGCAACTCCACTCGCACCGTCGTTAGCGCCGGGAATCGGTTTATTCCTGTTTGCAGGATTTTCATCTTCACTCGCCCACGGATGCGAATCCCAGTGAGCGCATAACAAAATTCTTCTTGTTGCCGTTAAATTAAATTTTGCGATGACATTCGTGAGCGATAATATTTTACCGTATGCGTCATCTGAAAAATTTTGCAATTCAACTACGTCTGCATATTTGTTCAATTCAATCCGATAAAAATCGAGACATTGTTTGTGTGCATTAGTGTTTGGAACGCGTGGACCAAAACTGACTTGCGTCTCCAAATATCTAAAAGCGTTTGCTTTATCAAATTTTGGGATTTCAACCAATCCACTATCAAGCGTAATATTTTCATTCGTAGATTTTGGCATCTCCGGTTTACATCCACTGATCAATAGTGTGAATAATATAAATATGTATAATTGCATAACTTTGCTATAACTTACGGAAAAATAAATAAATACGCAAAACCCAAAAATATTTTGTTTTAAATTCGTAATACTAGTAACCTGCTAAAACTTCAACGATAGTATCTATCGCTTTACTAATTTCCTTTGAGTCGTGTGTGAAGTTATTCACTAAAATACTGAAAGCCAGAGTAGAACCAGAAACAGTGTTTATATAACCGGTTAAAGTAACGGCATCGGAGTGTGTTCCGGTTTTCGCCCTCAAGTTGCCTTTAGCTGAACCCACTGTAAAGCGATTTTTTAAAGTTCCATCAATACCCCCGACGGGGAGTGAATTATATATGATGTCGTATTCCGATCTATTTTTGTAAATATAAGTTAGAAGTTTTATGAATGCATCTGCTGACACAAGATTATATCGGGATAAACCAGAACCATCCACCATGATGAATTTTGATGTATCAATTCCGATTCTATTAAGAAAATTTTTAATCAAATAAATTGATTGATACGAATTACCTCTTTGTCCTAATAGTTCAACGGAGATTGTTTTGAGCAGATTTTCGGATGCTAAATTATTACTTCTTTTATTAGTAGCTGAAATTACTGTGTCGAGTTTGTTAGTGTATGATGCGATTAGTTTTGATGGTTTTATTGTGTCAATCAGGTCATCACCATATATTTTTACATTGTTCGATTCAAGCTTTTGTCTGAAAAGAGCAAGCGTACGAAGTTCTGGATTCTTTACGCTTAACAAAAACTCTCTCGTGTCGCTTCTAAGCGATATTGAGCCGGCAATTATTATGGTATCATCAGTCGCTCGCCGGGTTACAACGATATGATTAAGTATTGAATCTGTTTGACTATTTATTCCCCTAGCCGATGTCAGAGCATAATTTTTAATTTGAATGTTATCCAACGATGGCTCGATTTTTACGATTGCTGAATCAGCCTCTTTTTTGCCAGGGCGGACGTAAACCTTTACAACGTTAGAATTTAGTGTCAAAGGAGAAATGAAAGGTGCAAACGCTTTCGGTTCATCGTCCCACATCCACCCTTTTCCCCAATCAATGTTATCGAAGTATGAAACATCGCCAATCAAATTTCCTGTAACTATTTTGATATTTTTAGATACTATTCTTACGAGTGAGTCTATTGATTCTACATTTAATAGAGGATCGCCGAATCCTTTTATGTATAAATTCCCGTCTAATGTTTTCCCTTTGAGATTACCGTCATATAATACTTCTGTTTTGAACTTGAAATTTTTTTTCAATAACGCAAGTGATGCAGTAGTCGTTATTAGTTTCAAATTTGAGGCAGGGCGCAATAATTTGGCAGCGTTCTTTTCGTATAAAGTTTCACTTGTGTTAAGGTTTACAATTTTAATTCCGATAGTGGCTTCACTTAAATTGGGATCATTTAACAGTGTGTCGAGTAACGATGGTATCGAAATATGAGAAGGTTGTTGTTGGGGTTCAATTATTTGCGGTGAGGTTGTTGGTTTTGTGACTGAGCAGCCGAACAAAAGAATCGTAACATGCAACAAAATAATATTTTTATAAGTAGAATTCATAATGTTTTATCTTTCGATAGAATGAGTTTTAAGCATTCCGCTGTTATAACCCGGCAACCACATCATGCCTGGCGGATAATTGTGTCGATGTTATACCCTTTCTCACATAAGGACTGAAATTTTTCCAAAATGTATTCTTCTTCCTATTTGGAAGTAAAATTCTCTTTTGCTGTTGTTAAAATGTAAAACCGCTCGATAGTTGTTCCCACAGATTTTTTAACGACATCAAATATTAAATTTCTGTAACACCTTTACAATGTCCTTAAATATACCGCTAATATAACAAACAGCTTTTCTATAGTCAAGATTCATTTTTATTTGTTAATTTTTAAGGCATCTGAAAAATTATTAATAGTAATCTTGAATCCTATCCTAATGTCAGAACAGGTTTATACGAAAGTATAAAACTGAATAGATTCCGACAACACGGAGAGAGCAAGCTGGGATGAGCAATTTGTTTTTGAAAATTTCATATGTCTCATTTTGTATAAATCCTTAATTCTGACTATATTAATTAAAATTATGCAGGTCATCATTGAAAAAATGAACAATAAAAGGATAAAATGTTAAGCTTTATAAAGAAATTATTCGGCGATAAACATACTAAAGATATCAAACGGATCCAGCCCATCGTCGTGGAAATTAACAAACATTTTGAAGCCTATCAAAAACTTACAGATGATGAGTTAAAAGGTAAAACTATTGAATTTCGAAACCGAATAAAAGAAACCACTCTGGAAATAGAAACCGAAATCGCCGAGATTCAAGAAAAACTTAAAGGCGATTTACCTATAGAAGAAAGCGAATCGTTTTGGGAAGAACTCGAAACTTTAGAGAAAGAATTAGACGAAGTAATCGCTGAAAAGTTAGATGAACTTTTACCCGAAGCTTTTGCCGTTGTAAAAGAGACTTGCCGCCGGTTGGCTGGCACGTCTTGGGAAGTAACCGGGCATAAAATCGTGTGGGATATGGTGCCGTTCGATGTTCAACTTGTTGGTGGTGTGGTGCTGCATGAGGGCAAGATTGCCGAGATGGCAACCGGCGAAGGGAAAACTTTGGTTGCTACATTGCCACTCTACTTGAATGCGCTTCCTGGACGTGGTGTGCATTTAGTAACAGTGAACGATTACCTTGCTCTCCGCGATAGTCAGTGGATGGGGAAAATATTTGAATTTCATGGGATAACTGTTGGCTGTATTCAGGCTCAGATGGATTCTGTGCAAAGACGTAAACAGTATGCCTGCGATATTACGTATGGCACAAATAACGAATTCGGCTTCGATTATCTGCGTGATAATATGGTTGTTACTGCCGAAGAATTAGTCCAACGCAAACATAATTATGCAATAGTTGACGAAGTGGACTCGGTATTAATCGATGAAGCGCGAACACCCTTAATCATTAGCGGACCTGTTAGAGGTGAGGATAATAAGTTTGCCGAAATGAAACCACGCATCGAACGCTTGATAAAAGCTCAATATAATTTTGTAACAAAAATTGTTACCTCAGCCGAACAGATGCTTGAACAAGGCAAAAATGCAGAAGCTGGCGTGCAATTACTCAGAGCAAATCGCGGATTACCCAAGCACAAAAAATTAATGAAGCTTCTTTCTGAACCGTCGAACAAACGACTGATGCAATCTACTGAAATGGAATATCTGCGAGATCAATCGAGACGAATGCACGAAATTGACGACGAGCTTTATTATTCGATAGACGAAAAAAATCATTCCGTCAATTTGTCGGAGAAGGGTCGCGAGATGCTTACCGGTGCAGCAAGCGATAAATTCTTTTTTGTACTTCCTGATGTTGGTATGGAAATCAGTGTGCTCGAAGCCGACGAGAGTTTATCAGATATTGAAAAGCAGAAGAAAAAAGATGAATTAAACTTGTTATATGCTGAGCGCAGCGAACGAATTCATATTGTAAATCAGCTTATAAAAGCATACTCGCTCTATGAAAAAGACGAAGAGTATGTTGTGAGCGATGACGGTAAAGTAATGATAGTTGATGAGTTTACGGGTCGATTGATGCACGGTCGCCGATTCTCCGACGGTTTACATCAAGCTTTAGAAGCTAAAGAAGGTGTGAAAGTTGAGCGAGATATGCAGACACTCGCAACCATCACGCTGCAAAATTATTTTCGATTGTATAAAAAATTATCTGGTATGACGGGTACTGCCGAAACCGAAGCATCAGAATTCTTCGATATATACAAATTGGATTGTGTAGTCGTTCCCACGAACAAATTGATGGTAAGGGTCGATAGTGATGATGTTGTGTACAGAACTATCCGTGAGAAATACAGCGCCGTGATTGAGGAGATAGAAGAAATGCGAAAACAGGGTAGACCTGTTTTAGTCGGAACCACCAGCGTTGATGTATCCGAAACTTTGAGTAGAATGTTAAAGCGGAAAGGAATTCCACATAACGTATTAAACGCTAAACAGCATCAACGTGAAGCTGAAATTGTAACTAATGCAGGTTTACCTGCGAATATAACGATTGCTACTAACATGGCAGGTCGCGGAACTGACATTAAATTAGGTCCCGGTGTTCGTGATGCTGGTGGTTTGCACATTATCGGAACTGAGCGCCACGAAGCTCGCCGAATCGACAGGCAGTTACGGGGTCGTTCAGGACGTCAGGGTGATCCAGGGTCATCGAAATTTTACCTTTCACTCGAAGATGATTTAATGCGATTATTTGGAAGTGATAGGATTGCCTCAATCATGCAGCGACTTGGTTTAAAAGAAGGCGAAGTTATACAACACCCGATGATAACTCGTTCCGTTGAGCGAGCACAGAAAAAAGTTGAAGAGAACAATTTTTCAATCCGTAAACGGCTTCTTGAATACGATAATGTAATGAATCAGCAGCGCGAAGTTATTTATACTCGCCGTAGGCACGCACTTTTGGGAGAACGATTGCGAGACGATATTTTAGTAATGCTCAAAGAGTTTGTGGATAACGTAGTAGAAAAATACTACGATGAAGGGGATATCGAAGGTCTGAAAACAGATTTACGCGCAAATCTTTTAGTAGATTTTGTAATTACTCCGGATAGATGGCAACAAATTGGGAAAGATGGAGTTAACGAAGAAGTTTACAAAACTGCAGTAGATTTTTACAAACGAAAAGAAGAACGTATCGGCTCCCAGAATTTGGCGATGCTCGAAAAAATGGTAACTCTTCAGGTTATAGACGAAAAATGGAAAGACCACTTGCGCGAGATGGATGATTTGAAAGAGGGAATTCATATGCGGGCTTATGGACAAAAAGACCCATTAATCGAGTATAAAGGAGAATCTTTCAGGATGTTTACCGAGCTTATAGGTATGCTAACGACCGAGACTATTCAATTTGTGTTCAAATTATATCCAGCCGAACAGCAGCAAATTCCACTACGAAGAGCGCGTATCCCTCGGCAGGAAGAAATGACTTTGACACATCAAGTTTCAACCGGTATGGGATTAGCACCTGTAGCAGTTGGTGCAGAAGCAAATCGCGAACCGGTACCGGCGGGAAATGCACGCCACGGTAGCGATGAAAAATCTAAAATAAAAATCCAACCGATTAAAGTCGGCAATAAAGTAGGTCGCAACGATCCGTGTCCGTGCGGCAGCGGGAAAAAGTATAAACAGTGTCATGGATAATGAGATACTGGATAATCGGCTCATTGAAACATTGTATCAATGGATAAATGAACAAATGGAAAAATGTATTAATGGAACCTTCACAAATAAACCCAAACTTCAAATGCGGTTATATAGTAATCATCGGTGAGCCGAATGTTGGCAAATCCACATTAATGAATACATTCATAGGCCAAAAAATTTCTATAGTAACCGATAAGCCGCAGACAACCCGTCACAAAATTCTTGGCATATTATCGGATGAACTGTTTCAGATAATATTTCTCGATACACCCGGATTGCTGAAACCCAAATATCTTCTGCACAACGTAATGATGGATGCAGTTCACACAGCCACAAACGAGGCGGACGTTGTTTTTTTTATGGTTGATGCTTTAGACCCCAAGATGGAAGCCGACATTGACCACGAAGTAGTATTTAAAGTGTTGAAAAAAATTAACAAACCGGTTTTCTTGGTAATCAACAAAGTGGACATTATAGATAAGTTCAAACTACTACCGATAATAGATTTCTATACGAAAAAATATGAATTTGTAGAAGTGTTTCCTATCTCGGCGCTCAATGCAATAAGCACTGCTGACTTGTTAAAGAGCGTAGTTGGAAAATTACCCATCCATCCGCCATACTACCCTCTAGATGTTGTCAGCGATTCCAGTGAAAGATTTTTTGTGAGTGAATTAATACGTGAGAAAATATTCGAGAAGTTCAGACAGGAAGTACCTTACTCAACTACAGTCGAAATCATTGAGTTCAGAGAACAAGAAGGAAAGAAAGATTTTATCAGCGCTGAAATATTCGTCGAGCGCCAATCTCAAAAAGGGATTCTCATCGGTAAAAGGGGTTTGGCTTTAAAAGAAATAGGCGAGTTAGCGCGTATTGAAATCGAAAAATTTTTAAGTCGCAGTGTGTTTTTAGAGTTACACGTAAAAGTCAGAGGAAAATGGAGAGACAGCGACACCTGGTTGAGACGTTTAGGATATAAGAGCAGTTAAGAATGCAAAATGAAAAATTGAAAATTGCCGGTGGTTTTTTAATTACCGCTGTTATATGGGGATCTACTTGGTTGGTAATAAAAGTTGGTCTCGAAAGTATCCCTCCGTTTTATGGAGCTGCATTCAGATTTTTTGTAGCTGTTAGTATTTTACTGCTCATAAATATTTTTAGTGGTTCTACTATCCCAATCGATAAAGGTTCGCAAAAGGTTTATTACATGGCTGGTTTGCTCTCATTTAGCATACCATTTGCGCTGGTTTATTGGGGGCAACAATACATTCCGTCGGGCTTGTCGTCTATCCTGTTTGCTCTTTATCCACTTATTGTAGGAATATTTTCACATTTTATGCTTCGGTCAGAACCGTTGAATATATTTAAAATTTCAGGTATTATTCTTGGATTTTCAGGGGTTGTAATGATATTTGCGCGCGATTTACACTGGGATACCGAAAATACTACATTAGGGATGGCTGCAATTATTATAAGCTCTATTTTGCAAGCATTATCTTTGATCCTGATTAAAAAATATGGAAAAGACATCAGTCCATTCCACTTGAATTTGGGCGGGATGCTTATCGGTTTATTAGTGCTGATTCTTTTCGCTATAACTTTCGAAAGTGTCTCTGACATCAAATTAGATTTCAAAGGGATCGGTTCAGTTTTATACCTTGGCATACTCGGTTCTGTAGTAACCTTCTCAATTTATTTTTGGATGTTGAAACGTGTCGAGGCAGTTTATCTTTCGCTTTTAGCTTTTGTAACTCCGATACTTGCTGTAATTCTAGGTGCAATTATATTGAACGAAGAATTGGATGTACAGGTTTTTTACGGTGGTGCACTAGTATTAATAGGTATTTTATGTGCGAATGCAAAAGGCTTTTGGAATTCTTTATCTAAACCACGGAAGGAGTATTAATTTGAAAATTAAACTAATTATTTTAATTCTTGTATTTATTTTTCAGATTACGTATTCACAAGAATTAATTCAAGGGAAATATATCTGGGGAAAAATTGCTAAGGCTGTAACGTTCTCATCCAACTTATTGAGAGGAACTGAGAACAAGATGGCATCAATCAAGCCGTTCGATGTTGTACATTATCGACTCGATGCCCGACTTGCGATGATAAATGCCGGTTTTGAAGGAACGATGAATATAAAAGTGTTAATTACGAACGCAACAGATTCGTTATTACTACATTCGGTTGGATTGAATTTTACTTCGCTTACGGTGAATGAGATTCCGGCTTCATATTCTATGTTCCCGACAATCGAGACATTTTCAGTGCGCCTGCCGCGTGTTTTTACCGCTGGCGAAACATTGCGAGTAAATATTAATTATATAAGAGATTTAAATTTTCCACGCCCGATATATAACAAACAAGGGTATTATTGGTTTGCCAAAGATACCGCGAATAAAATTGAGGAAAATATCGGCTATACAATGTCTGAACCTATCGATGCACGCATGTGGATGCCCTGCTATGATGATCCATCCGATAAGGCGACGTGCGAAATAAATGCCACCGTTCCCATCGGCTATGATGCAGGGTCGAACGGATTACTCGTAGGCGTTACCAATAATCCAGATTCGACGGTTACTTTCAGGTGGCGCGAAGATTTGCCCATCACTACTTACTTGATGGTTATTTCTGCCTCGAAGTATTCAAAATTTTCGCAATATTATCGCCGCATTACAAACCCAAGCGATAGTATTGAAATTATTAATTACATGTGGAAGATGGATTCGGCTGGAACAACTTGGAACGCACGCCAGGCATTTTCAAAAGTTCCACGTATGATGGAAGTGTTTTCAACCATTTTCGGAGAATATCCGTTTGCGAAATACGGTCATGCAGTTGCCTATCCATTCTATTACGGCGGGATGGAACACCAAACTTTAACCACTGTTCATCGTGGTTGGTTAAGTGTAGGTGCCTATCCGTTTTACGATGATTGGATTGCTCACGAGCTTGCTCACCAATGGTGGGGAAATTTGGTTACTTGTAAAACTTGGCCCGATATCTGGCTTAATGAAGGTTTTGCCACTTACTCTGAAATCCTCTGGCGGGAATTCAATTTTGGTATTCAGTCGCGTAACGAATTATTAAAAAGATACACTATGTTTGCAGACGCTTCCTGGAAATTTGCAATTTACGACCCACAATCACAAGGTATTCCTTTATTTACCTGGAATGTGTACTCCAAAGCAGCTTGGGTTTTACACATGTTAAGATATTTGGTGGGCGATACAGCTTTCTTTAATATATTGAACAATTACAGAGATACTTATAATCACAGTTCAGCGACTACACAGGATTTAATTAATATCGTTAATTCTACTACTGGTGTTAATTATGATTGGTTTTTCAATCAATGGATTTATGGAAAAGGTTGGGTGAAGTACGCATATCAAACTTCTTGGAACTCGGGCAATAATAAATTTACTGTAACGATTCAACAACAACAAGATGCGAATTGGCCCACTTACAAAATGCCTGTCGAGATAAAATTCTTCTGGCAGTGGAACGATTCTATTATTACTGTGTGGGATAGTTTAAGATTGCAGTCGTTTGATTTTACATTGACTTCGCAACCGGATAGCATTCAAATCGACCCGAATAATAAGATCTTGAAACAAATTGACCCGATTTTTACTTCTGTTCTTGACGATGAATCGCAGATATACGGATTTAAATTATTTCAAAATTATCCGAACCCGTTTAATCCGGCTACTAATTTCCAGTTTTCTATTACCGATAACCAATTAACAAGTCTCATAGTATATAATATTCTTGGGCAGGAAGTAGCTACAGTAATCAGTGAAGTAATGCAGCCCGGTATTTATACTATAAGTTGGGACGCCTCGGGGTTGCCAAGCGGCGTTTATTATTATAAAATAATAAACAGAAACTTTACAGAAACAAAAAAAATGATTTTGCTGCGATAAGCAAATGCATAGCATAAAAATAATGAAATTGTAATAGTTCTGGGCGATCTCGATTTGCATAGTTCCTATCTATAAACAGGATAAAGTTATAGTGTTCTTTCAAAAAATTTTTAAAAAATGAAAATAGACCAAAAATGTATATAAAAAAAAGAATTGCTTTTTGATTTGGTGATCATTATCTTATAAACAGAGATAAAGAGCTTAAAATGTTTTGTAGGGTATCGAATCTGTTGAAATATATTAATAGTTAATTGCGGCTCATTAAATAATAAACAAAAATAACAAAATATTTGGAGTTTAATATGAAACAACTAATATTTTTCTTTGCTATTATATATTTTCAACTTGTATATTATCAAGAATTAATCCCTGATAAACAATTTATGCTTGGGGTTACAAATGTTAGTACAAACGAACAAGTTACTCATTACATTTCTGCTGTTGGGAAAGTCTGGGAGTTAAGTAGTTCATCGTTTGTTATAAGCAACGACCAAACAATTTATAACTGTTCACTTTCTACAATTGGGAATGCAAATTTCAATAGTTATAACTGGCCTGGTTTTAATTTTAAATGGTTAAACCATCCACCTACTACTTTGCCATCTTGGGGTTGAGGATTATACAAAGTGACAAATTCAAAACAACCTAATAAGTACTTTTACTTAGATGCTAGAGATAGCTTCTTTGGTATTACAACTACACAAGATATTTTCGTTTATTTCGATAATCTCAGTTGTATTTATAGCAAATGGCGCCCAACTCCACCGCACTTAATAGAGTATGGAAGTGTTGTAAGAGTCTGGGAGATCTTTGGATGGGCAGCAATAACAACCGGTCTTGAAAATTATTGGAGTAATGTTTTAGTTACTGTAAACGATGGCAATAACCATCCTCGATTAATTTGGGGGGCCTTTCCCAAATAACGCATTTAGTTTATCGTACTATAAAATATATAAATTAAATATAGGTCAGGGTATTTTTCAATTGTATGCAACATCATATTCACCGGAGTTTATAGATACTAATGAAACATTAATATTTTTTCCTAAAGCACATGAAACCGTAGCAAGGTATAAAATAACAGCAGTAGGTTACCTGAATAATAGTCTAATAGAAACAGGATTTACAAACACAGTCGAAGCAAAAGTAAAAGGAGAAGCCCCTCATAAAATTGGTTATGGTCTTGAAAAAAACAATCATCCAATTGTATTCGATGTAAATCAAAATTATCCTAATCCGTTTAATCCGGTTACGGTTATCGATTATCAATTGCCAACTGATAATTATATAACATTAAAAGTTTACAATGTTATTGGTCACGAAGTTGCAACACTTGTAGATGGTGTCAAAGAAGCCGGTTTTCACAGCGTTAGTTTTGATGCAACGAATTTACCAAGTGGTGTATTATTTTATCAGTTTTATGTTGGGAAATACAATTCTGTCAAGAAAATGTTACTGGTCAAATAGT
>JBBINX010000054.1:0-15707 GCA_037443685.1 Ignavibacteriales bacterium | reverse complement strand
ATATTTAACGACAGACTGGCTAATTATTTCTGAAACGAAATATTCCATTTACACAAATTATTTTACAGTCTCTATTTCTTCCCAAGCTTTGGAATAAAAGCGATCTTGTTACGTTTTTCATCTGCGATAACATGTAGTTTAGTCCCACCTTTTATTTCAAGCTTTTTCCTAATCTCAATCGGTATAGTTATTCTACCGCGCGTTGTGGCTTTGATATAAGTTCCATTCATAATCAATTCTCCTTTTCGTCATCATTAAATTACAAAACTTGAATGAGTATTACAAAATCTATTATCTTCAATCTTTGTAATTCCCCCATCTTTTCCGTATATTAATTCCAGAAAAGAAGAACAGATAATTATCAGGCTTTTGGAACGCCTCCGGCTCGTTGTTCAGCTCGAGGCGTTTTTGTTGTTTTAAGGCATCTTATTCTATAAACTGTTATAACAGTTTTTGTTCCTTCCTTTCCAATTAACCCACGACTTAAGTCGTGGGTTATCACAAATAAGAAAATAAACTAACCGTTTCAACGGTTTATACTTTAATAATCATTATGAAATACAGACACAACATACGAAACATCGCAATCATCGCGCACGTTGACCATGGGAAAACCACACTTGTTGACCATATGCTCAAGCAAACAGGGACATTTCGCGAAAATCAAGAATTAGTGAAACGGGTGATGGACTCTAATGAACTCGAAAAAGAACGGGGTATTACGATACTCGCTAAAAACACTTCGGTATTTTATAAACAGCCGGATGGATTAGGAACAATCAAAATCAATATTATCGATACACCGGGACATTCCGATTTTGCCGGTGAAGTCGAACGTACACTAAAGATGGTTGACGGTGTTCTGCTGCTCGTTGACGCCGCTGAAGGACCATTACCGGGTACAAAGTTCGTGTTGAAAAAATCTCTCGAATTAAATCTTCAACCGATTGTCGTTATAAATAAAATCGACCGAAAAGACGGACGACCGCACAAAGTATTAGACGAAGTATTCGAACTTTTTTTATCTTTAGGAGCTAACGAACAGCAGCTCGAGTTTCCGACAATATATTGCATCGCAAAATTAGGGATTGCAAAAAATGAGCTTGACCAAGAAGGTACAAACCTGCATCCATTATTTCAGGCAATTGTGAACAAAATACCTCCACCTCCGGGTGATGTTGAAGCACCTTTCAGGATGCTCGTAACGACAATAGATTATAACGATTATCTCGGCAGGCTTGGTATCGGACGGATTGAACGTGGAACTATCCACCTCGGCTCACAGATGAAAATCGTCCATCGCGACAGCAGTTCTGAAGATGCACGGGTAACAAAAATATATACATTTTCCGGACTAAAACGAATCGAAGTTGATGAAGCACACGCTGGTGATGTTATTGCTATAGCGGGAATGGAAGATGTTGACATTGGCGAGACCATAGCCGACACAGCAGATCCAACACCACTTCCTTTTGTTACGATCGAAGAACCAACTTTATCTATGAATTTTGTAGTTAACAATTCTCCTTTTGCCGGACAAGATGGAAAATACGTAACGACACGGCATTTAGGTGAACGACTTACACGTGAATTGCGTTCGAACGTAAGTTTACGTGTCGAGTTGACAGACAACCCCGATATTTTCAAGGTCAGCGGCAGGGGTGAACTACATCTTGGGATTCTCATCGAAACGATGAGACGCGAGGGTTACGAATTCCAAGTAACTGCACCGCAAGTTATATATAAACGAATTGATGATGTACTCTGTGAACCGATGGAGCATGTTATCATCGATGTTCCGGATGAATACGTCGGCCACGTGATCCAAAACTTAGGAAGTAGAAAAGGAATCATGAAAAATATGATTCAAGTTCAAGGTAATTCACGGTTGGAGTTTATAGTTCCTGCACGTGGACTTTTAGGATTTAGGTCAGAATTCATGACCGAAACGAAAGGAACAGGAATACTACATCATAATTTTCACAGTTATGAACCTTACAAGGGTGAAGTTACAACTCGTCACAAAGGAGCAGTGATTGTTCTCGAAGACGGAGTTGCGACTGGATACGCAATGCATAAGTTGCAGGAACGTATGAAATTTTTCGTAGAACCCGGTATGCGAGTTTATAAAGGAATGATAGTAGGCGAAAATTCGCGTGACGAAGATAGTATAGTAAACATCTGTCGAACTAAGCAACTCACTAACATGCGTGCAAGTGGCGCCGATGAAGCAATCAGATTAACGCCACCACTCATCCATTCTCTCGAACAGGCAATTGAATGGATCACGGATGATGAATATATCGAAGTTACACCAAAAACCTTGCGCTTGCGAAAAAAATATTTAGATCACAACGAACGTTCACGAATGTCTAAGAAAAAAGTGACTGAAGTAATAGCAGAATAACTTAGGGGTAGTTCTAATCCGTCAGCTGACGGATTAGAAAAAATACTTTACCACAAAGAACACCAAGAAAGCTCAAAGTTCACAAAGTATTGGTTTTGTTTTCACCTGAGGCGAATTTGTGCTCTTTGTGTAAAAACTTTGTGGTCTTCGTGGTTCATAAATAAATTTTTGGAACTGCTCTTAAACGCTATCCTAAATGCGGTGTTATTTTATCAATCATACTCCGTTTTGGTAAGGCACCAACCATCTGTTCTACAACTTGTCCGCCTTTGATTATCAGGAGAGTTGGAATACTTCTGATGCCGAATTGCATCGCTGTTTTGGGGTTAGAATCTACATCTAATTTACAGACTTTTAATTTTCCATCGTATTCTTTCGCAATTTCTTCGACGGTCGGTGCAATCATTTTGCATGGTCCACACCAAACTGCCCAGAAATCTATAAGCACTGGCTTATCAGATTTTATTACTTCGTTTTCAAAGTTTGAATCGTTTACTTCGATAGGTTTCATTTTTTCCCTTCTATGTTTTGTTTTATTGTTTAATAATTTTCGTTATTTGTGAACTAAAGTCTAATACATGTTTCGACTTCGTCCGTTTATTGACGGACTACGCTCAACATAACAGTATTAACCGTAGTGTCACCCTAAGTCCTGTTGCCATCCTAAGCGAAGTCCCGTATTTTTTTACGGGACGAAGTCGAAGGATATTCTTTTTATTATCCGCTAATACGGATATTTTTTTTTCCTAATACACAATAAATTTTTTCAAAAAACTCATTGGTAGGCGCCACACAAAATTTGTTGTCAATCCGGAAAACTTGAGGTGAAGATTCTTCAAGTCCGTCCACCTCTACAAAAACTGAACATTTACCTTTATGTTTTTCAAATAATTTCTTGAGCTGTTCGATAATGTTGATTTCTACTTTATTCGCATCTATCGAGATTATAACACTTTTTGTGAACCTTTCTCTTACTTGTTCGATTGGAACAAATTCATCCGCTAATATTTTTAATCGATCACCGGTTGTATCAGCTCTTCCAATTACCATCAATATTGCATCAGCTTGGAGTAAAGGTGCAACCTTTTCATATATTTTTGAAAAGACAATTACCTCTACCTTACCTGAAAAATTTTCCAGAGTAATAAAAGCCATCATTTTGCCATTTTTGTCAACTGTTCTTTTGATAGTCGAAATAATCCCGAAGGCTCTTATCTGTGACCCGTTCCTTATACTCGTACTGTCGTTGAAGTTAACAGTAGAAAAAGCCTCGGCTTCTAATTCGTATTTACTCAACGGATGGCCTGACACATAAAAGCCAAGAACTTTTTTTTCGTTTGAGAGCTTATGTAACTCATTCCATGGTTCTACTTCGGGTAATGCAGGATATTCGATTGTGGTCTCTCTAGTTGTTTGTTTCGCAAAAAGTGTAGATTGTCCTTTCGATTCGTAACCCCGTTGTCTCTGTCCAAATTGAATAGCTTTTTCAATTGATTCGAATATTTGCGCACGGTGGCCAGTGAATGAATCTAAAGCACCAGCCATAGTCAAACCTTCTAAAGTTTTTTTGTTGACTGTATGTAGATCGACACAACTGCAAAAATCGAATATATTTGAAAATCTTTTATTTTTTCGATATTTGATGATATTTTCGACTGCACCGACACCAACGTTTTTGATTGCACTAAGTCCGAAGCGGATTCCGTTATTCGTAACAGTAAAATTTGCTACACTCTCATTAACATCAGGAGGCAACACTTTTATGCCGAGTCTTCGAGCGTCCTCAATCAATTGAACGATGTAGTTGGTATCGCCGATTTCTGCTGACATCATAGCTGATAAATACTCGGCCGGATAATATGTTTTTAAATAGGCAGTTTTATAAGCAACGACAGCGTATGCAACGCTATGAGATTTGTTAAATCCATAAGAAGCAAATTTTTCAACCATATCGAAAATATCGCCGGCGATTTTTTTGGTAAAACCTTTCTTTAAAGCACCGTCTATAAATTCGTTCTTTTGCTTAGCCATCAAATCTTTATCTTTTTTCCCCATAGCGTGCCGCATTATATCTGCTTTGACAAGTGTAAAACCAGCTATCTCACTAGTTATTTTCATCACTTGCTCTTGATAGACAATAATACCGTAAGTTTCTTTTAAGATTGGCTCAAGCTTAGCGTGGAGATATTGAATTTTTTGAACGCCCTGCTTTCGTTTAATAAAATCGTCTATCATCTCCATAGGACCGGGACGATACAGCGCATTCATAGCGACTAGCTCGTTAATAGATGTTGGTTTTAACTTGCGCAGCGATTCCTGCATTCCCGTCGATTCAAACTGAAAAATTCCAATTGTATTTCCCTTCTGGAATAATTCAAATACTTTTTGGTCATCCTCCGGAATCGAATTAGTATCGATCTCGATTCCGTAGTTTTCTTTAATTAATTTTAATGTGTTCTCGATGATGGTAAGAGTTCGTAATCCTAAAAAATCCATCTTCAGCAGTCCGACACTTTCTAAGTCGTTCATATAGAACTGTGTCATCGGTTGGGATTGCGGTGTTGCATAAAGTGGTACATAATCCGAGATGTCACCCGGTGCTATAACTACACCCGATGCGTGCATAGAGGCGTTACGATTCATTCCTTGAAGCACGAGTGATATTTCGATTAACTCCTTTATCTTCGGGTCATTACTTTCTTTTATCCACTTCAGGTCGGGAACTGTTGTTATAGCTTCATCTAAATCCAAAACCTTTCCTTGAATTGAAGGGATCAGTTTAGTGATCGATTCTAATTTGCTCAATTCGATACCGAGTACTCTTCCGACGTCTTTCAAAACAGCTTTAGATGATAGCGTACCGAATGTGATGATTTGTGCAACTGTTTTTTCGCCATATTTTTCTTTAACATACTTTATAACCAAGTCGCGTTTATTATCGGCAAAGTCAACGTCAATATCAGGCCTGCTTACGCGGTCTGGGTTCAGAAATCTTTCGAAGAGTAAATCATATTTCAACGGATCAATATCTATTATACCGAGTGCATAGGACACCAAGCTGCCTGCTGCGCTTCCTCTTCCTGGACCAACCAATATTCCCATTCTTCTGGCTTCATTAATAAAATCTTGAACAACCAGGAAATAACCGGAATATTTCATTTTTTTGATGACCGATAATTCGTGCTTCAATCGTTGTTCAATTTCTGGCGTAACAGTAGCATATTTCTTTTGGATTCCGTCGTTTGCTAATTTATCAAGGTAATCATCGAAAGTTTCTATACCCGAATCCGGCGGGATGACAAATTTGGGTAAATATGGTTCGGATGGAAGTATATTGAAGTTCTCAATTTTTTCGGATATTTCGAGAGTTGATTTTATTGCTTCAGGAAAATTCTTAAAAAGTCGGCACATCTCATCTGCAGATTTAAAATAAAGCTGGTCTGTTTTGTATTTGAGTTGTTTGTAATCGACTGGAGAGTTGCTAGATGCTTCGGGTATCAGTAGAAGCACATTATGTGCGATAGCGTGTTCTGCTTTTATGTAATGGATATCGTTCGTTGCGACTAACTTGATGCCGAGCTCTTTTGCAATGAGCGGCATATTCTCGATAATCGGTTTTTCCTTTTCCATGTCGTGGTCTTGAATCTCGAGGTAGAAGTCATCTCCGAAAATTTCTTTATATATCTTTGCAGTTTTTAAAGCAACGTCGATTTTACCGTCCACAATTTCGGATGCGACAACTCCGGCAGGACAAGCTGAGAGGGCTATTAAACCACTTGAGTATTTTTTTAAAAGTTCTAAATCTATTCGCGGCTTATAATAAAATCCTTCTAAATGACTTAAAGTTGTGAGTTTCGATAAATTTTTATATCCCTCAAAGTTTTTTGCCAATAATACTAAGTGTTGATATATTCCTCTGCCTTTACCTTCTTTAACTCTATTAGAATCTATAGCTTTATCGAATCGACTGCCGTAAGTAACAATGTAAAACTCACAACCGATAATCGGTTTTAAATCGGCAGTCTTAGCTTTTTTGAAGAATTCGATAGTGCCGAACATTACGCCATGGTCGGTGAGCGCCACAGCTTGCATTTTATTTTTGAGCGCAGCATTTATAAGTGAGTCAACCGTTGCAGCGCCGTCTAATAAGCTGTAGTGTGAATGATTGTGCAGATGTATAAATTCAGCCATATCCTTTAAAATCGTTTCCTAAACATATTTTCATTGAGTCGAACGAGGTGTTAAAGCAGTGATTAAAGATAATGAAAAGAGAAATAAAAACAAACGATTTTTTTTAGTAGGGAGGCGAGAGAAATATTTAACGTAAGCTATTTTTATCTAAGACCCACACGCCCGTGCATTCAGGTATGATAGATTTTTTGCTTTTTAAAACGTCTTCGCCAAATTTTTTCCCAAAAAAGAAACCTGTTATCCTTGCCGCTTCTGCATTCGTGGCAAACTTATAATCGGTTCTAATTTCGTAACGTGTAAAGCGGTATTTTCTCTCCAAGAGAGAATAAAAATTTGCCAGTACTTCCGTTGAGGGTTTTGGGATTTCTGAGTTAGAGCCGAGAGTTTCTATGAAAATAATCACCCCATCGTCTTTTGTCAGTCGTTTTGCTTCATCGACTAATATGTCCACGATTCTTTCGTAATTAGATTCATTATCTACAACCGTGTGACCGAAACTCCATCCCTCTATAAATATATCTCCCTTTTCCGGTGGTTCAAGAAGATACAAATTATCTGCGTTGTACAATTTTATTTTGTGCAGATTATCCGATAGATTAACCTTCAATTTCGTCAACATATGAGATGCACGATCAAAACCGTAAACCTGCCTCACTTTCTCGATGTACAGATTGGTAACTCTGCCTGTACCGATTCCTGCCTCTACAACTACTTTGTTTTCCCAGGCGATCAGTGAGTGAAGTAGTTTTGTTAAATTCTGTTGATAATCTTCGTGTGAAACCAATTCATCGTATTGGGTTGAATGGGCTTCGTAGATTTCGTTCATGGTTGTCATTATCGCAATAGCAAAGTTTTTTGGTTTTAGTAAATATGTCTCGGTGTGCCACAGGCACAGGGGACAAATGATAAACATAAATACCGGCTGCAAATGAACCAGCGTCCAATTTGACAATGGACAAACCCTGATCTTGAGTTTGTGAGACCAAAGTAACAAGTTCTCTGTCTATTACATCGTACATATTGAATGTAACGAAGGATGTAAGCGGTATGGTATATTGAATCTGCATTGTCAGATTGAAAGGGTTTGGATAGTTCTGTTCAAGTCTGAAAAATTGGGCAATTGGATAATCTTCTACAATATCATTAAGCATATAGCATTTTACACAGAGCCAAAACTTTAATGTGTCGGACGGAGAGAACTGAATGTTGGCAAAGTTCTTTTCCAATCAGATGATGAACGTAGAAGTGATAGAATTCTCGTGCACAAGCCGCATACAATAAGAAGAATGTATGTATGGCTTACGACCAAGATTTGCAACATTAATACAAGCACGACTACCATTTACAAGTACTTTATATGTTTCATTGTAAGAGTTGTTAAACATTTTAAACTCTCTTTGTATTCATATAAAATCAATTGCTACTTCTTTTTAAAAGCCATATAAAAACCGGAGCTCCGATTAAGGCAGTTACAGCTCCTACAGGAATTTCAGAAGGTGATATTACAGTTCTCGATACTGTATCTACAAGAATCAAAAAAGTCGCCCCCACTAAAAAAGATGAGGGTATTAAAATTCGATGGTCTGCACCAAAAATCATACGGCATATATGCGGAATGATTAGTCCCACAAAACCAATTACACCGCTCACCGATACCACCAATCCTGTAATCAGTGATGCAAGCACGTATGAAACCTTCTTCAACTTATTTACTTCTATCCCTAAATGTGAAGCGGTTTCTTCCCCGATGGCGATTAAATTATATTGCCGCGAAAAAAGAAAAACTATAAAAACAGCCGTTAAAATTATCGGACCTACGATAAGTATTGTTTGTAAATCAGCATTACTTAAATTTCCCATCAGCCAAAGGAAAGCCCCGCGTGCTTCTTGATGACGAAAAGCTATCGTGAATAGTATCATTGCATTGAAGAATGCGCCCACCATAATTCCTGTAAGCAGCAAGGTTGTGGAATCGACCTGTCCGTATCTTTCCGCAATATAATAAACTATTACCATTACGATTAAGGCGCCGATAAAAGAAGCCATCGGAATGCTTAATAACGAAATACTCACTCCAAAACTAATTACCAACACTGCACCGAATGTACCTCCGCTTGAAACGCCGAGTATGAACGGCTCAGCCAGTGGATTTCTTAGAAGTGCCTGAAAAACTACACCCGCAATCGAAAGTCCGCCGCCCACGATTATTGCCAATAAAACTCGCGGTAGTCGTATCGACAATAAAATAGTCTCACTACTCTCGTTGATAACTCCACCTGTTAAAAATTTTAGGACTTCACGGAACGGAATCGCAACAGCACCAACGGATAACGAAAACAAAGAAGCAACGAACAGCAAACTGAAAAGCAATCCGGATATGAGGAAGGTTTTTCGTAGAGTGAGAAAATTCTCTTTCATGAATCTAATTTCTTCAACATTTTCCACATTTCTTTTATCAAATCTTTGATACCTTTGTTAGCGACAGCAGAAATAAAATGGACAGCAATTCCTTTTTTAAAGTTAATTTTTAAGATTTCTTTTTTCCGATTACTGTCTGCTAAATCCATTTTCGTAATAACAATAATCTGCGGCTTCTTCAACATTTCCTTGTTAAACAATTTAATTTCGTTTACAAGTGTATCATAAGTTTTTTTAGGGTCCTCATCGGTGGAATCAATTAGATAAGAAAGTATCCTTGTACGTTCAATGTGACGCAAGAATTGAATGCCGAGTCCTCTGCCACCATGAGCGCCTTCGATTAAGCCGGGCATATCGGCAACTACAAAACTTTTATTTTCAGCGTGTGAAACAATTCCCAAATTGGGGATAAGTGTGGTGAATGGATAATCGGCAATCTTCGGTTTAGCTGCAGAGATAACTGATATGAGCGTGGACTTGCCGGCATTTGGGAAACCAACCAAACCGACATCAGCGATTAATTTTAGCTCAAACTCAAGGTTATATTCTTCACCCTGTAACCCCGGCTCGGCGTACCGAGGCGCTTGATTAGTAGGTGTAGCGAACTCTGCATTCCCTCTGCCTCCTTTACCACCTTTTGCGATAATAATTTCGTCCTTATCGTTAATCAGATCAGCCACAATTTCACCTGTGTCCAAATTTTTTATAACAGTACCACACGGGACGCGAATAACTATATCCGCACCTTGCTTTCCCGACTTATTCGAGCTTTTGCCGTTTTCGCCGTGTTCTGCTTTGTAGATTTGTTTGTACCTGAAATCAAGGAGAGTTGTAAGCTGTCTGTCTGCACGTATAATTACATCGCCTCCTTTTCCGCCAGTGCCACCGTCAGGACCGCCTTTTGGGACATATTTCTCACGTCGGAAACTAACCATTCCTTTACCACCGTGGCCTGATTTTATAAATATTTTTGCTTGGTCTATGAACATAATTTTTCTAATTTGAGCCAAAGCTCTAGGCTGTCAAAAAAAGTCTTTTGTGGAGCTTAGTGTCTTTGTGGCTATCCACTTGAATTTAGATGTAAAACAAAGTTTTATTAACCACGAAGATTCAAAAATTCACTAAGAAATATTAACTTTTCGGCAATTTCAAATCAAAGGAGTTGAGTTTGAAACATTACTTAACCGATTTTGGGAAAAATTTTCTATACGCCAACTCAGTAAACCTCACTGCATCGGGAAGATAAGGGTCTATCTCATTCAAAATAAAAATCTCATCGATATATACTGATGCTTGTTTCCAAGATTGCATATTGTTTATTTCAGCAAGCGAGTCGAGGTAATCTTTTTCATTCTTTAGGAAAATTTTTTTTATGAATCGTTTTCTGTCGGTTTCGTCAATAAAATTTTCTATAGGGTCTAAGCCTGTTTCTATTTTAATTTCGGTTTTTTCAGATTCCAGCATTTCCTTCTCCTCAGCTATGTCGGGGCTGAATTCTTCTGCAACTTCGATAGGTTCAGATGGGGTTGCTGCTTCGAGATTTTCTAACGGAGGTTTCTCAGGTTTCAGAGCTTCCGATTCGAATGGTCCAACACTCTCCCTTAAATCTTCCAATACAGCAGATAGGTCTTCAATTGCTATCTCATATGTATTGCGTTGTAATTCTATGGCTAACCGCTCTATTACAACTTTTAATCCTTTATCCTCAAAAAATTTGATTAGCCCTTTAGTGGGAACCAATTTGATAGCATCGTTCTTACCATAGTTGATAAAATCATAGATCGGCGATGTTATCTGAGCCAATTGATAACCATCTCTACGTCTGATAAATTCGCGGTCACATTTCCAAACCAAATTTTTAAAATCTACGTCTGTCATTAATTTTATATTTTTCTCGTTCAGAACTCTAATAATAATTTCTTTTAAATAGTCGTAAACTCCCAAATGTCTCAGGGCTCTAATTATTTCTTCTTTCGAGACCTGTGTCGTGTTTTCGAAAATAAAACATTTTAATGTCCATTGAGGACGAATCAGGAAGTTGAGCATGAGGTGAACCGAATCTCTAACATACTCTAAATATTCTTCACGATAGAAAACATAATTTAAAATGAGAAATGAATTCATTTGATTCTGTAAACTGACGACTTCTGGATGAGAAAAATTAAAATGGCTGTTGACGAATTTACTCCTCAGCTCGTCGGATAGTTTTTGTTCTACGTCAACTCTTATCAGAGTGCGGAGCGGCATTGGAATATCAGAGCCGAGAATTTCTTTCACAGAAATGCTGTCGGAGCTGCCGATTGTCCGCTTAACAACTAGTGATATTATACGTTCTATTTCACTTTCAAACATAATTACCTCGGATTATTTCCAATAACCGATTTTACACGGTCGATTTCTTTATGTGCGCCAGCTTTAAAATTTACATGGATCCCCGATCTATCGATTATCTGTTGGTACATTGAAATTGCTTGTTCGTATTTGCCCATTCGTTCGTATGATTGTCCTGCCATATAAAACGATGTCGCAGTCCAATCAGTTTTTTCTTTATCGGTCACTAAGTAAGGAACTTTTAAAAATTCTAAGATCGCTTGTTGATAGTCGCCCTGATAATAATATGATTCACCCAAATTATAGCGGAGTTCCGCTTCAAATTCAGTGCCCAGCTCGTCGAGTAGAGTGCGAAAGTGTATTATCGCTTGGTCGTAGTAACCTAATCTCGTGTACAGCACACCAATTTTGATTTTCTTATCTGTAACAGATTTGTCTTTTGGAAAACGTTCTATGAAATCGCGAGCCATCTTTAAAGATGCATCGTAAAGTTTAGTCGTTTCGTATGATTCTATTAAGTTAGTCATCGCAAACGACTGCATCTCACCGCCTTTATCAGGCAGTTCTAATATTCGCTGGTAGTTCCGAATTGCGTCGTCTAACTTTTCTGCGTTATAACTGATGTTACCTAATGCAAGCAGAACTCGTGCTGCGGCTTCTGGATTTGGATTACGTTTGAGAATAGATTCGTATTTTTTTACAGCGTCGGGGATTTTTTTATGTAATTCCATAATTTTCCCAAGATAATAGTCAGCCAACTGACCGAATCGTGTGTTCGAGTAATCGCTTGAGACATCCTCAAATATTTTTTTTGCCGTTGTGTAGTCTTGTTTTCGATAATATATTAAGGCTTTTTCGTATCCGAATTCAGCAAGTTGATCGGTAGATTTTTTATAATTTTTTGAAAACTCAGAAATTAACGGCATAGCTTCGTTTATATTTTCTAACCTCAATTTCGAGATAATCAATCGTGCTTGCAAAAATTTTTTATCTTCCTCAAGTGTTACTACCTTAATCAATTCGCCGTAGAGCTTATCGGCTTCGGCATACTTGCCGGTTTGGAACAACAGGTCGGCTACATCTTTCTGAGCTGCAGCGCTTCCACTTTGTCCGGCTAATCTGTAATAAGCAGATGCGGCATTAACATCGCCGCGACTTCGTGCGATATTACCTAATCCGACATACGCATCTGAACGATTTTCTGATTTAGGCGCATTCCTCAAATAATCATTATAAGCAACGAGTGCATATTGTGTATCGCCCTTGCGGTCGTATGCTTTTGCTAGTTTCAGCTTATAATCAAAATCAATATTTTCAATGAATGGATTCCGTGTTTCCGATTCTATTATTGCCATTGTGTAAACTATTGCTTTGTCATAATTACCGGATGTTATTAAGGCATCTATATACTCTTTTTGTATTTCCTTAGCGATAGATGTGTAATAAAATTCGTTCAATAATTTTTCAAAAACATCTGTGGCATCTGATGGTTTATTCTTGCTTACTAATGATAGCCCCAATAATTTTAAACACCTTGCTGTATATGTACTTTTTGGAAATATTTTTACTTGCATTTGCCAAATGGAAATAGCCGAATCGACTGCCCCGCTTGTTTGAAAAAGCTTCCCTAACTGCAGCATCGAATATTCAGCCGTTTCGGAATTTGCAGGTTCTTTTAGAATTTTTCTATAAACCGAAATTGCTTCGCTATATTTCTGTTTATTCAAGTAATAACCTGCTAATGAAGCTAATGCTTTATTCGAATAGGGCGATTTATTGTATGTCGAAGTAAAATCATTAACAAGATTTTCGACATTCTCATCAGTGTTTCCATTTATTTGCAATCTAATGACATTAAAAGCTGCGTCTTCATTTTTTTTATTATCGGGAAAATTCTTCATGAACGAAAAATAGTAATTAATAGCTTTGCTCACATAATTTTTATCATATATCGAAAGATACTCCGCCGCTTGAGCCCGATTAAAATGAGCCGTGATTAAATTATCTCCTTTAATTCCAGCATCAATTGCAATCGTGTAATTGTCGATTGCTGAAATATAATCCTTCAAGTCGTCCATATATATCTGAGCTAATTCAAAAGCTATATCAGCTTTCGGTTTTTCAGAGATTAAACTTCCTATTGACCTTGCGAGCTTTTCAAGTCCGTTTTTATAATTCTTTGTCTCAAATATATTGATGAGTTCAAGATTATTTTTTGCTTCGATACCTTCTATATCAGAAGGATAATATTTAATAAGATTTTCGTATTCAATTTTTGCTCTTTCAAAATCGCCTAGAAAACGATAGCAATCAGCAATCGATAATTTTATTGCACTGATATTAGATGATTGTTTAGATGCACTCAACGCATTTTCGTAATTGGTGATAGCTTTTCTGTAATCTTTTAAACTATTTTTATACAAATCGCCAATTCTTATGAAAGCGTTGGTTTTGGCTGGGCTCAGCGGAAAATTTTGGACAAACATATTGCAGTAATCGATAGCTTGTTCGATGTTTCCGGAAATCTCTGATGCATAAGAAGCCCGAACGAAAGCTGCTTGTTTGTACTCCTCATCAAATTTTGATTCGATTATTTTATCGTACCAACTTAAGGCAGTTTGGTAATTCTTAGTCATCACAGCCGTTTTGCCAGCCCACAGCATCGCTTTTGGTAGGTTCTCGCTCGTTGTGTAAGTAGTAACGAAATTGTTGAATTGGTTTAATGCAGGTGTATAATCTTTATTCTCAAACAGAACAATGCCGGTCATTAAAGATGCTTCTTCGATAGTAGGCAGTTCGGCTTCTTTTTGTCCGATAGCTTTTTTAAATTGTTCTATTGCTTTCAGGCTTTCTCCTGTTTGTTTATAAAGTTTACCCAACTCAAGGTGAGCAGTTGCTACTACCGGACTCCCCTTGTAAGTGTTGATCATTTCTAAAAACTTTTTTTCAGCTTCGGCAGTTTGATTTAATGATAACTGAATTTTTCCCATTAATATCAACGAATAGGGAGTGTATTTACTTTTAGTACCGATTACGCGGCTGACTTCACTTGTAGCTAAGTCGATGTTTCCTTCTTCAAAATTCATTTCTGCAAGCTTATATCGCGCTCCGAGCACTGCGTCAGAGTTTCCATAATCTTGCAGAATCGTTCGCAAGTTTTTTCGTGCATTGACGATATCGCCCGTTTGTCTGAAATAGTCGGCTGATTTTAAAAGTGCATCAGGAACCAACTGATGTTTTGGATGGAACACTTTGATTCGCTCAAATGCCAGTGCAGCTTCACGATAATTTTTTAAGGCGACATAACATTCCCCCACTTTATACCAAGCTTCGGCGGATTTTGGGTTTTCAGTGTAACTCAACGCAAAATTTTGAAATGTAATCCTAGCATTTTCGAAATCCTTCAATCTCATCTGAACAAGTCCGATATAGAACCTTGCTTCAATCGCCTGGTTGCTACCCGGATATGTGTTCACAAAATTTTTGAACTGCTCTAAAGCTAAATCGTTCATGCTGTCGTTATACAAATTGACAGCAAGTTTAAACTCGGCGTTTTCCTTGGTTTCTTGTCCAGATAGGTTCGTAAATAAAAATACAATAACTAAAAATACGATTGATAGTGGATTAAATTTTATACCTGCCATTTTTCCTTTTTCTTTTTAGTTTACAAACTGTATAAATGTAACACAAATTTATCAGTTCTGCAAGGGCTTAGTCGGTTTCGACCTTAGACTGTGAGTAATTGATTGAATATTAATTTGCAGACCCAAAAACTTTTAAAATATTTGATAAAGTTTAGTATTTTTTGATGAGATTATAAAATTAAATCAAGGTTTTGAAGTGGAAGATTTAAGCGTAAAAATGAGAAAAGGCGGAAGAATTACGTTACCTGTAACATTGAGAAAAAAGTTCGGGATTAAATGTGGGGCTAAGGAAAAAATATATTTGGATGAAAGATTATAAAGGATTATTTTATTTTCTTTAACCCGAAAATGAATTATAACGTTTCGTGGTTTGTTGAACACCAAAACGGGATGAAAATCAATGTTACAATCGCTAAGAATCATAATAATCCAAACTATGGTTACCCTGAACTCATTTCTACGAATATATTTTATTAGATTCCGAAACGATTTCGGAGAGACAGTTAGCTGAATATTTCGTTAGCTTATACTCTCCAAATTCTTCTCTAACTTCTGCAACGTAGTCTTAAAACTTTCTAATTTATTCCGTTCATGTTCAACGACTTCTTTGGGAGCTTTTGATATAAAGCTTTCGTTGGTAAGTTTTTTCTGAGTGCTAACATAAAGTCCACGGACACGGTCAATCTCTCTCTGTATTCGCTCACACTCGGCTTTTA
>JBBINX010000053.1:0-16106 GCA_037443685.1 Ignavibacteriales bacterium | reverse complement strand
TGGATGAGCGGGAAATAGTATCGCAATTTGTGCGGCGTTTCTATCTTGAAGCGGAATATATACCAAAAGAAATATTTCTTCCGTGTAACATTGAAAAAATAGGAACGATAGAAAAATGGCTTTCAGAAAAACGGTTGTCAAAAGTTTCAATCATCGTTCCTAAAATTGGCGACAAAGCTAAACTTTTAGCAATGTGTCGGGCGAATGCTAAATATCTTCTAGATGATTTAAAAATTCAAAAGTTGAAACGAAGGGAGAAAATTCCGAAGATATTAGAACTCCTACAAAAAGATTTACGTTTGCCCCGATTACCACACAGGATCGAATGTTTCGATGTTTCGAATATTCAAGGCACAGATTCAGCAGCATCGCTTGTGGTGTTTGAAAACGGAAAACCGAAAAAGAGCGAGTATAAACGATTTAAAATTAAGACAGTTACAGGTCCCGACGATTTTGCGAGTATGCGTGAAGTTGTAAAGCGGCGGTATTCCCGATTGATCGAGGAGGAACAAAAACCTCCCGATTTGATTATGGTAGATGGCGGCAAAGGGCAGCTATCAAGTGCGGTCGAAATTTTAAAGCATTTATCGGATACAGAATATCGAAATATACCAATCATAGGGTTAGCGAAACGACTTGAAGAAATTTATTTTCCGAATTTATCGGAACCGCAATCGATACTTAAAACCTCGGCGAGCTTGAAGCTCCTTCAACGAATCCGGGATGAGGCGCACCGGTTTGCCGTAGCTTATCACAGAAAATTACGGACGAAAAGAATATTACATACCGAATTGGATTTGATTAAAGGTGTCGGCAAAAAGAATGCTAAAGAATTGCTTGAAACGTTCGGTTCAGTGCAGGGTGTAAAATTTGCTTCACGAGAACAGATATCTGAAATCGTGGGTGAGAAGGTTGCAGAGAAGATAGAGGAATATTACATAAACGAGGGGGAAGACTCCAAAAATCAGGAATGAAATGATACCCCCCCTAAAAAGTGGAGCTAAAATTTGCTGAATAGCTCCCCCCCCCGAATTTTGCAAATTGGCAAATGTTGAATTATATTAAGAAGAAAAAATATATAGTGTGAATGCTTCAAATCAGAAACTAATATCTGAATTAGAATCCTTTTCGAATAGGAAATTTAATTATCCGGATGTTATGATTGATATTTTCGATTGTTCCGTCGAGTACGGTTTGCAGTTGGAACTAAGTGATATTATTTTTACGGCAAAATTTTTACATAATGCTCTGAAATCAATCAAGCGGGCTGATCAATCGGAAAATACGGATAATTTGCTTTTAGAATATAAAACCAAGATTGAAAAGATGAAACAAGATTTAGATTTTTTTTGCGGTCATTCGTCCGAAGAGAAGATAAGTATTTTTAGAACAACTTTCTTACAAAACAGTCAAGATAGTTTTACGAATTTGCACAGATTAATTGAAGATTTAAGTTGGATCAAAAATTACGAGATTGATAATAATACAAAAATAAGAAATCTTTTAACGAAGAATACAGTATTTGTTGTACAATGATGAGAAGAACAAAATATATATTGGTGCCGACCGTATTGATTCTGTTTCTCGTTGTCGGCTCTACATCCCAAGAGACCAAAGAAACCGCTGAGTTTAAGCTTGCTGTAAATTTATATAAAGACGGATTAACAGATTTGGCCCTCGACCAGTTTAAAAATTTTGTTAACTCGTATCCCTCAAGTAACCAAAGTATTGAGGCACGATTTTACATTGGGATGTCGCTATCCAAACTAAAACGTTATGAGGATGCCCGTGTGGCTTTTCAAAATTTTGCACTTACGTATACCGATGATAACAGAGCGGCTGAAGCTTGGTTTAGAGTAGGCGAATCATACGTAGCTTTAGAAAATTATCGCGAAGCAGCATTGGCATTCGAGCGAGTCCGCGTGTTCCATCCACGAAGTCCACTTGCCCCTGAAGCATTGTTATTGTCGGCAAAATATTTTCGCGTTGTTTCAGATGACGTAAATGCGCGAAAGAATTTACGTGTAATTTTGCAAGATTACAGTTCTTCCGATTTTGTGCCGGCTGCACGTTTATTACTCGCCGAGTTGTTCTTCGATGGAGGAAATATCAATTTGGCAAAGCGTGAAGTTAAAACTGTTGCCAACGGAAATTCGAAATATCGGATTGATGGAATGCTGCTTTTAGGCAGAATATACCATTCAACAGGACAGTATGAAGAAGCTGATAAACTTTTTAACAAAATATTGGTGGATTACCCAGGCACTCCAGCCTCAGCTAGAGCAAATTTCGAACTTGGTTTGTCGTCTTTCTACTCCGGCGATTATAATAAAGCAGTGGAGTATTATAAAAAAACGCTTGCTGAAAAAAATATAGATAGTACTGTAAATGAAAAAGCTTCGTTGGAAATTGGTATTGCTTATTACAAATCGAACGATTTTAAAAACTCATCGGAACAGTTTGATAAATTTATTAAAAATTTTCCCAAAAGCGAAAAAATAAATCAAGCCTTATTTTTAAGGGGTAAATCTTTTGAGGGATTAAAAAACAACAAGGCAGCAATAAACTCTTTTAATCAAGTCTTCAATTCTGTTTTAGATGAGTACAAACCGCAAGCTTATGCTCGTGCATCCATTGCTGCTGAAATTTTAGATAATGTCACTCTTTCGTTGGAATATTGCAAACGATATTTGGAAAAATATCCTGATGGTGAAGGGACACAAGATGCACTGATCCGAATCGGTGATTTGTATAAAGAACGTTTGAAAGATGACGATCGGGCAATAATTTATTATGCAGAGGCGCTGCGGGCAAAACCGCATAGTTATAAATTAAGTTCGATTAAATTAAAAATAGGTGAGAGTTATTCACAAGCCGGGAATTATAATGCCGCAATGAGAACTTTTGAAGAAATTCTAAAAAATTACCCGTCGGATCGTGAAGCTTTAGCTGCAAAAGAAAACTTAGATAGAATTTTGATTTATGAAAATAAGAATTATAAAAGCGGACTCGAAAAAATTGCTAAACTATTTGGCGATTTTTTAATCGGGAAGAATAGTGCTGAGCTTGCTTTTAATTTAGGCCAGGTTTACTTCGAGGATCTAAAAGATTATCAATCGGCGGTTGAACAATATTCATTCGCGATTGATGCGAAAATTACAGGACCGAACTTGCCGATCGCACATTATAATCGTGCCACCGCTGCCCAACGTGCGGCGTTTAATTCCGCAAATCAAACAGAAGTAGCAATAAATTATCATCACGAATTTATAAAACTGTTTCCCAACGATAAAAATTCAGAGGAAGCAGCATACAATCTTTTGAATCTGAAATTAAAATCGGCTAAACCTGAAGAAGCCGAAAAATTGTTGAACGAATTTATTTCTACTTCTCCAAAGTCATTTTTTATAACCGGCGTTTATAAACTTCTGATCGAACAATATCTTCAAACGAATAAACTCTCCAATGCTTTAACGATAAGTAATCTAATTATTAAAAATCCTGCTACACCTGAATTCGAAGAATATGCTATGATGCAAGCCGCTAAAATTTATTATCAATCTGGCAAAATGGATTCGGCGATAGCATATCTAAAAAATCAAACTGAAAAATACCCAAACGGAATTTACACAGTAAGTAGTTTAAAACTTCTTGGCGACATCTTGCTGAAGAATGGCAAATCTGAAGAAGCCGAAAAAGTTTTTAAAAAAATAGAAGAAGAATATTACTACACAGAGATAGCCCAAGAAACAATCGAACCATACGTAAAATCACTGATTGAATCTAATAAATATGATGAAGCAATATATTTTTTAAAAAACCGGATTGGATCAGACGCGAAAAATCCTTTTACCGAACCAATTAATTACAAATATTATTTAGCAAAAGCGTACGATCTTAAGGGTGAGTTACAAAAAGCAATTTTATTTTACCGCGAGTATTTGTTTTCAGAACCGAGCTCCGAAGCTAAGGTTGAAGTTTATATAGCCCTCGGTAACATTATGAAAAATCAAGGAGTTGCCGATGCTGCCGCAGCTTATTATAAACTTGCTGGTAAATTAGGGTCCATTATGGCAAACCGTGAAATTGCTGATTTGCTTTTTCAAACCGGACGTTATTTAGAAGCTTCGCAACAGTATAGTGGTCTGCTCGTTTCAGCTATAAACGAAGATGATAAAAAATATTATCTAACTAAAACGATCGTATCAAAATTACGCAATGACGATTTAAAAAGTGCACAACCACTGATACTAGAATTTTCTAAAAATTATAAGAAGAGTGTTGAGAGTTTAGCGGAGTTGGAATATGAAAAAGCTTTGATCTATTTCCGAAATCAAGATTATTCAACAGCAAAAAAAATATTTACAGATATTGCATCGGATTACGACGGAACCCGTTATGGGCCGCTGTCGGAATATTATTTAGGCAGGATTATGGAACTAAATAAAAATAATACAGATGCAATTAAAAAGTATGAATCGGTTCTGAAACAATACTCGAACTCCGATGCAATTCCACGTGTATTGCTTGCTTTAGGTAATATAAATTTCAACGGTGAGAAATATACTGAAGCAATAAGATATTACCAGCAGATTGTAGATAATCCCGACAAAGAGGGAGAAATTTTGAGATATGCTATGGTCAACCTGATTGAAGCTTACGAGGCAACTAAACTTTACGATGCGGCACTGAAAATGGCTCTCAATTTTATTGAACGTTTTCCGAAGGATGAATCTATTACTGAACAGCGTATAAAAATTGGTATCTTATATACTCGCCTCGGATACTACGATCATGCGGTGTTGCTTTTTCAAAACTTACTCGATGAGGCGGGCAGCGACTATGAAGCTGAAATTCGTTACAACCTAGGCGAAACATATTATTATAAAGGCGATTACCAGCAAGGTGTTTTGGAATTTTTAAAAATTCCATACTTAACTATTCAAAACAAGAAAGTCGATTGGACTGCTACCTCGTTTTATATGGCAGGACAATCATATGAACGGATGGAAAAATACGATCAAGCTCTCTCAATGTATCAGCAAATAATTGACCGCCCGGGAATTGACGCAACATTTAAAGCGGGCTCTCAAAAAGAAATCGACCGTGTAAAATCAATAATAAAAAGGGGTTCAAACTAACGTGTATGAGAAAGAGATAGACCGACTAAACAAGCTAACGCTTATCCGCACCATAGGTAGTGCTGAAAGGATATCGTTAAAAGAAGTATTAGCTGCCGAGATTCCACTTCAGTTGAGAAATATGATACGGGTGGATGTTGAACAAAAACTTCAGGACGAATTGCGGAACAATTTCGTGAACAGCAGGTTCGATTTTTCACATTCGGAAGTCATCAGTTTACAAAACCGGATGAATTCGATACTTGTACTCAATTATTCTTTTAATCGGCATGAATATTTGGAATTAGTTCACGATGCAATTCATTTATTACTTAATTTTCTTATGAGGCCGCAATGGACATTGCGAAGTTTCATCTTCGATAATACCACTCAAGTATCATCCGATGCAATACTTAAAGCGCTGCGAAATTTTAGCGGCTATGAATATTTAAGGGATTTGATAGTTCGCATCATTCAAGAAAAAAATATCAAGATGATGACTATAGATGAATTTCAATCGTTGATTTGGAAATGCGATCGTGAATTCATCCGCCGCAAGGACGGTTATCAGTTAGCTCAAATAACTTTACCGATTTATGATTTTATCAATTACGGAAATAGAGAAACTAAATCAACAGTTGCAACTAAAGGGCTCATTAAATTATTTGACGATAAAGGGATGCGGAAGGTTGTCGATCGATTACAAATCGAACTGCAAAGAAATGTGAACGAAATCTCGTTCGATGAATTATGTATATTGCTCGAAGATTTGAGGAAAACTTACGATGGATTTGAATTCGAAAACACTTTACAAAAAAATCCTGCTGAAATAGTTGCGACAGTACCACACAAAGAATTGCCCGTTGTTAACATCACTATAGATGAATCGGAAATAGTCGTAAAAAACGATTCGATGTCGGATCAACCATCCGCAAAACCTCAATTACCTCCACTGGAAAAATTTTTCGACGATGAAGAACGTAAACGATTCATCAAGAAGATTTTCAGGAAAAACGAAAAAGATTTTTCAGATGCGATTACAGATATTAACAACATGAGCTCGTGGAAAGAAGCATCGAAATATGTTGATGAAATATATATTTTGAATGAGGTCGATTTGTATTCACCCGAAGCCACACTATTTACCGAAATAACCTACAATCGTTTCTTCCCTAAAAAAGTAAAGTAGCGATGCAGTTTATTGATTATGCTAAAATATTTGTCAAATCAGGACACGGCGGTAAAGGAATGGTTAGCTTCAGAAGAGAGAAATATGTGCCAAAGGGCGGACCTGACGGCGGACAAGGTGGTAAGGGGGGGAGTGTAATTTTCCGGGCTGACCGTCATTTGAATACTCTACTCGATTTTAGATATAAAAAAAAATATGAAGCCCAAAACGGTGAGAACGGTAAAACGTCGAATAAATCTGGTAAAGATGGTGATGATATCATCGTTCGTGTACCATGCGGTACTTTGATAAAAGATGTTGACACTGGAGAAGTACTCTTTGATATAATTGACGATAAGGAGGAAGTGATAATCGCACACGGTGGAAAAGGTGGAAGGGGTAATAGTGAATTTGCCACACCCACAAATCAAGCTCCCCGATATGCTGAACCGGGGAGGGAGGGGGAAGAAAAACATCTTGAACTTGAACTTAAATTAATTGCCGATGTCGGTTTAGTAGGTTTGCCAAATGCGGGGAAATCGACTTTGATTTCGATAATTTCGGCAGCAAAACCCAAAATTGCCGATTATCCTTTTACGACGCTCGTTCCTAATCTCGGCATCGTACGTTACAAGGAATCGAAAAGTTTTGTCGTTGCTGATATGCCCGGACTGATCGAAGGTGCACATTTGGGAAAGGGGCTTGGCATTCAATTCCTCCGTCACATTGAGCGGACGCGTGTGCTTGTGTATCTGGTAGAATGCACGGACGAAGACCCTAAAAAGTCGTTGGAAATGCTCCAAAAAGAAATCAAATTGTTCAATAAAGATTTGTTAAAAAAACCTCAGATGGTTGTTATCACTAAAACTGATTTAGCCGATGAGGCATTGATAAAAAAAATTAAAAAGATAAAGTTCTCTTCTAAAAAATTCGACTCGGTTCATTTAATTTCTGCCGTCGCAAATATAGGGATTCCCGATTTAGTAAAATCAATGTGGAAGCTTTTGAAGTGAACCGGTCGTTCATTACTTTAAAAAAAACAATCCAACTTTCAAGTTTCCTTCTCTTTACACTTTTGTTAGTTTCTATTTTTTCAATTTCAGTCGGAACTGTAGCTATTCCATTAAATCAAATATTAAATTTTTTTGTTGGTGGAAAAATTGCAAAAGAATACAGCGCCATCTTATTCGAGCTACGGCTGCCTAGAATTTTGCTGGCGATTATAGTTGGTGGTGGCCTTTCGGTTGCTGGTGTTGTGTTCCAGGCAATACTTAGAAATCCGTTAGCCGAACCTTTTATATTAGGTGTGTCGAGCGGTGGGACATTGGGCGCCGTGCTAGCAATAAGTTTTGGGCTCGGTTTCAGCATCATAAGTGTTCCAGCTTCTGCTTTCCTCGGTTCGTTGGTTGTAATTATGCTGGTATATTTTGTCTCCGAAAAGCATGGCAGACTTGATCCCACAACATTGCTTCTAACCGGAATAATGGTGGGGGCTTTTTTTAATGCTTTGATTCTGTTGGTTATGGTTATAAAACATCAGGAGGTTCGCGGGGCTTTTTTGTGGTTGATGGGAAATCTATCGTCGGCGGATATGAATTCTTTTCTGATAGTTGCACCGGTTGTTCTAATCGCTACCATTATAATTTATTTTAATTCAAGAAAATATAATCTGATAGCGACTGGCGACGAGACTGCACAATCTCTTGGTGTTGAAGTTGAAAAATTTAAACGTATTTCTTATGGCATGGCATCACTTATTACCGGACTGGTTGTTTCATCGAGCGGAATTATAGGATTCGTGGGTTTGATTATTCCACATATTTCGCGGATGATATTTGGCGCTGACCACAGGATATTAATTCCAGTTTCGTTTCTGCTTGGTGCTATTTTACTCGTAACTGTTGATACTATTGCACGCACGTTAATATCCCCGGCTGAAATTCCTGTTGGGACGGTTACCGCATTCATCGGCGCACCTATTTTTATTTGGCTTTTGAAAAGAAGTCAAAAGCGTTAAAAAAAACAAATCATATATCTAAAATCGTAAATCGCGCCTTGCCATTTCCTGCATCCAATATGGATATATACGGGGCGGCTTACTAATTTCATCCAATCTTTGTACTTCTGCGAGAGTCATTTCCCACGCTGTAGTTCTGAGTAAATCGGAAAGTTGTTCCTTATTTCGTGCACCGATAACCACCGAGCTAACTGCCGGTTTTTGGAGTAAGTAATTTATCGCAGCTTGACTGATTGTGCCGTTATGGTTCTTCGCAATATTTTCCAATTCATCTACAATATCAAAGCCCTTCACTTCATCGAATTGGAGAAACTGTTTTTCAGCGACACTGCGCCGAGCCGCATCAGGGCGTGGCTTGCCTCGGCGATACTTGCCTGTTAAAAATCCACCAGCTAACGGACTCCACGGTAAAATACCGAGACCTTGGTCAAGACATAAAGGCACTAGTTCAAATTCTAATTCCCGCGCCACTAACGAGTAGTAAGATTGTAGCGTGATAAATTTTTCTAGCTTATATTTTTCCGAAATCGCGAGCGCTTTCATTAATTGCCAACCGGCGTAGTTCGAACATCCGATGTAACGGACTTTTCCTCGATGCACTAAATCATCAAGAGCGCTAAGCGATTCATCTAACGGTGTGAGGTGGTCAAAATTGTGAACCTGATACAGATCGATGTAATCGGTTCCAAGCCGGTTTAAACTTGCATCGCATGCTTCTACAATGTGATGGCGCGATAATCCGATATCGTTGGGACCTTTTCCCATTCTTCCGAAAACTTTTGTAGCAAGAATAATTTCTTTCCGTCTTTTGCCAAGTGCTTTCCCTAAAATTTCTTCCGATCGTCCGTCTGAATAGATATCTGCAGTATCAAAAAAATTAATTCCCGAATCAAAAGCCATATTCACTAATTTATCGGCTTCTCGCTGCTGTACAGTGCCGACGTTTTTCCAGTAACCCGAACCTCCGAATGTCATCGTCCCAAAACATAGCTCAGAAACTTTTAAACCAGAACGACCTAACAGTCGCATATTATTATCCCTTCAATTTATTAAGAGAATTCGATATTTTGTATATGCCGAATCAGAACAAGTATTGCTGACTGTGGAACAATCAAATATTTTTTCGATTCGTATTCAATTTCTATCGCCTGATCTTTGATGAAGATAGCGTAGTCGCCTTCTTCAGCTTGAAGCGGTAAATATTTTACTGGGTCCTTTGGCTGTGTTGACCAAGGCTCTTGATCGATATATTGAGGATTTGGAACCGGATAGCCGGGCCCAACTTTAACGATATATCCGCTTTGAACTTTTTCTTTTTCCTTTACGGTTGGTGGCAAGTATAAACCGTGTTCGGTTCTATCTTTCTCACTATCGGCTGCGATAAGTACCTTATCGCCAATCACGATTATTTTGTTGCTTTTGAATTTCATCTTGTAAAAATATAATAAATTATTTCATAAAAATCTTATAAAAGGGTTTGAAAGCCAGCTTAATTTTACTTACCTTATTGCTGAAAGGTTGGACTCACGTTCTGTAAATAAAACAGGTAAGTATGGATACCTGAATATTGGATTTACTAGACGAGTGAAAATTTTTCTGTAATGAAATTAAAATTTCTACCTTTGTAAAAAAATTAACTAAATCGGTTTTTCGCAATGTCTTAATCGAATCGATTTCTTCCAAAACCTTCGTCATTACAGACCATGGAAATTTTTCTTCGCCCAATATCCCTATATCAATGTCAGAAGAATGTAAAGCGTTTCCTTTTAGAGGCGAGCCCAAAAAAATATCTGATAATCACCAGACAACTGTATCCTTAAAATTTTGATATTTTCTTTTATAATAGACTTGGTTCCCATAATTAAAAAAATGAATACAAACTGTAAAGGCAAAAAAATATAAAAATAGTCAAGTGCTTCACTGATGATAAAAATCCCGCTTCTTTCGCTTTTCAGGATTCCACCCGATAGCGTTATGCACAAGGCGGAACAGTAACACCCCATTTCTGAATGATCCGACGATGCATAAAATTTACATGGCAAATACTCACGAGAAGCAATTACCATAGTGCTGTCATTATGTACGATTCACTTTCAAACCCAACTCTGAAGCGTAGGAGAGCCGCACTGTATATTAACAAAATATGCCGAATTTGAATTGAAAACGCAATGTTGGTTCGGTATATAATATTTTTATGCGAAAAATTTTTTGCATGCATTCTTAATTGTAACTATATACTTTTTGAAGCAGGCTAGATCTAAAGTGATTGCGATTAATAAATTCTATCATTCATATTAAAAACTGCGTTATCAAGTAAAAACATTACAAATTATTCCTTGAAACTAAAAAGTACACCATTTCGTTTTCATTGAAACATGATGTGTAAATCAATATATTTTATTATATTTAGAGCAGAACTAATAAAAAAACGAAAACATGAACGAAAATAATAACAGGCAAACAGGGCAATCTAATTCAGGGATTAATTCCACAGAAATTACACAAAATTTTCATCGATGTCTTCGGGAGGTTGATTCTTCTATAAAAAATGGAAATCTCGTTAAAGCCAGGGAATTTTTAACAGAGGCAAAAGAATGGGAGCCATTGAATCCATACCTGAAAGCTTTTGAAGAACGAATACAATATTTAGAAGATAACCCACACCTTATTAAAAAGAATAAGGTTCAGGGTAGCCATACACCAAAAATCGATAATCCTGTTCAACCGGTCCAACAGATAACCAAGATCGTTACTCCTTCTGAACAAGCGATCCGTAACGAGATAGAAATCGAGTATAAAGAAAAATTCACACAAGAACTTCATAACGCAGAGCGAAATGCTGCACAAACACTCAAACAGTTCGAAAAAAACCGGAATGCTGTCCTTCAATTACTCGAGCGGGAATTCGAAGCAATGTATCAAACCCAAATCGCAGAGGAGAAAAAACGAATCAAGGCAGAAGCTGAAGCTGTGATAGATGCCGAAAAGAAAAAATTTCAACAAAAATATGATGCCTTAGTAGCCGAAAATAATAGAGCAATTAAAGAGATTAGAGAAGAACTCCAGGGTAAAATGGAAAAATCTTTCCTTCGTCGGTTGGAACAAATATCCAAAGAATACGACGACAAGCTTGAAATTTTGGGAATTAAATTACCGGAAACACACGAGACACGAATTGCACTCTATCATGAACAAATGCGAGAACATTACACAGACGGACAACCTTCTGTAGAGGGTGCTAAAAAAATGATGCGATTGAAAGAACTACTTGGGCTTACTTTTGACGAACATTTCAGAATTGAGTCGGAGGTAAGGCTCGAGTTGTATATTGCTTATGTTCAAAAGAAAATTCTTGCGGGTGAAATCACTCTAAAAAATAAAAAAAAGTTAGACGAGGTTAGAAAACGATTTCATATAACTGACGACCAAAAATCACAGGTCGAATCTCTCATTAAATCAAGTTTCAAAAAAAGTCAAAGCAACGGGAGTATTCTTGTGGTTGATGATGATGAAGTCTTGTTGCAAATACTTGGAGATACGTTAAGAGAAAATGGATTCGATGTTACAACGTCTCTCGATATCGAGGATGCATTTGAAAAACTGAAAAGTAGCGCATTCGACCTGATACTATGCGATATAATGTTTCCTCAGGGGGACTTGGATGGTTTCAAGCTCTTTTCTTCGATACAAGAAATTTCATACTTGAGAAAAACTCCTTTCATCTTCATGAGTGCTTTGCAAGATGGATTAGTGATGCGTTCAGGTTTCCAGCTCGGTGTGGATGATTATATAACGAAACCATTCGACCTTGATATTCTGCTGGCTGTTATTAATGGAAAGATAAAGCGCTATCGCTCGTTCTAACATTTATTTGCCTTTCTACCCATTTCTTCATAAATTTGTATCAAATTTAAACAATAACTAAAACTTTTTGGAGAATATAATGTCTATCAAAATTGGAATTAATGGATTTGGAAGAATCGGCAGATTGGTTTTTCGCCGCGGTTTGGAAGTTGAAGGCATCGAATTTGTCGGTATCAACGATATAACCGATGCGAAAACATTGGCGCATCTGCTTAAGTACGATTCTGTACATGGCAAATTTAGCGGTACGGTTACTCATACTGATAACTCAATAATTGTGAATGGAAAAAGTTATCCTGTGATGTCAGAAAAAGACCCTGCCGCATTACCCTGGGCAAAGTTAGGCGCTGAAGTAGTAATTGAAGGCACAGGTGTGTTTACAAAGCGCGAAAAGATTGAATTACACATAAAAGCCGGTGCGAAGAAAGTAGTTTTAACTGCGCCAGCAAAAGATGAAATAGATGCGACAGTAGTATTAGGCGTAAACGAACACATACTGACAGGTAAAGAAGTTATTTTATCGAACGCCTCTTGCACAACCAACTGTCTTGCACCGATGGTAAAAGTTTTGAATGATAATTTCAAAATAAAAAAAGGGTTGATGACCACTATACACGCCTACACGAATGACCAACGCGTGTTGGATTTGCCTCATAAAGATTTGCGACGCGCTCGTTCGGCATCGCAGAATATTATACCAACAACCACAGGCGCCGCAAAAGCTGTAGGAAAAGTTATACCCGAATTGAAAGGAAAGCTTGATGGCTTTGCTTTACGCGTTCCGGTCCCGGACGGCTCGGTAACTGACTTCGTTGCAGAATTAGAGAAAGAAGTTACAAGAGAACAGATAAATGAAGCTATGAAAAAAGCATCCGAAACTTATCTCAAAGGAATATTGGAATATTGCACTGACGAGATTGTTTCAAGCGATGTTATCGGCAACGAGTATTCATGCATATTCGACTCACTCTCCACGATGGTGTTAGGAAATATGGTTAAAGTAGTCGGCTGGTACGATAACGAGTGGGGTTATTCCTGCCGTGTGGTTGATTTGATAAAGAAAATAGCTTAATCAATTTTAGAAAAATATTCAGACGGCTCGCGGTTAATTTCCGTTTGAGCCGTTTTTATTAATTATATATATCGAATGGAGAAAACAAATATGGACAAGCTGACAATTGATGATATCCGATTAAAATCGAATCGAGTATTAGTGCGTGTCGACTTCAACGTGCCAATTGAAAACGGCGTAGTAACAGATAATACTAGAATTGTAGAGTCGCTGCCAACGATAAAGAAAATTCTTGCCGAGGGGGGAAGAGCTATATTAATGAGCCATTTGGGCAGACCCAAAGGAAAACCGAATATGGAATTCACGCTCGCCCCCGTCGCCAGCAGGACTTCCAAACTTCTAGGTTTAGAAGTGAAATTCGCATCTGATTGTATCGGCGCACCCGCGAAAGAAAGTGTTGCAAACCTTAAAGATGGCGAATGTCTGCTTTTGGAAAATCTCCGCTTCCACAAAGAAGAGGAAGCCAATGATGATAACTTTGCAAAAGAACTCGCTGCACTTGGAGATGTTTATGTGAACGACGCTTTTGGAAGCGCTCACCGTGCTCATGCTTCAACCGAGGGAGTAACTCGTTTTATAAAACCGGCAGTAGCTGGATATTTGATGCAGAAAGAACTTAAATTTCTCGGTAGCGCACTCGCTAATCCTGTTCGTCCTTACACAGCTATTTTAGGCGGCGCAAAAGTTTCAGGCAAAATTGACGTTATACAAAACTTGTTATCGAAGGTTGACACTCTTATAATCGGCGGTGGAATGGCTTATACATTTTACAAAGCAAAAGGTTTGGAGATTGGCGATTCACTTCTTGAACAAGATAAAATTGATTTAGCAAAATCGTTGTTGGAAGAAGTTTCAAAACGCAATATTAAATTTTTACTTCCTGTCGACTGTATTGTTGCCGACAAATTTGATAACGGCGCTCAAAAGAAAACTGTAAAAGTCGAGAACATCGAGCCCGGTTGGCAAGGGCTTGATATAGGTTCTGAAACAGTAAAACTCTTTACCGATGTTATTGCCGCATCCAAAACAATTGTTTGGAACGGACCGATGGGTGTTTTTGAAATGGAAAATTTTGCGGTTGGAACTAACGCTGTTGCAAAAGCGTTGGCAGATGTAACAAAAACTGGCGCTGTTACGATAATTGGCGGTGGCGACTCGGCGGCTGCGATTGCGAAATCCGGACTCGAGAAAGCTGTTTCGCACGTTTCTACAGGCGGCGGCGCGTCGCTTGAATTTCTTGAAGGCAAAATCCTTCCCGGTGTTGCCGCGCTTTCTAATCGTTAATACCTCATAGACAATTATCAATTAATAATTAACATTTGACTATTAACTATTGACCATTAACCATTAACAACTAACTATAATTTTGTCTTATTCCCAAAATACCAACTATTATCGCCCATCGTTGTTTAGGGGATTTCGATTCTTTCCTCCCGTTGTCAAAGCGCTACTACTTATCAATATTGGCATATTTTTATTTGCCGGTTTCTTCGGATTATTCAGGATAGGCGATTATTCATTCGCTTATATGATCGAATCTACCTTTGCTCTGTATCCGTTATTTACAGACCTCCCCGAAATGCCTCCGTTCCATTTATGGCAGTTGTTTACTTACATGTTTATGCATGCCGGATTTATACACTTATTGTTTAATATGTTCGCACTCTGGATGTTTGGAATGGAACTCGAAAATAATTGGGGGTCAAAAAAATTCCTTCTCTTTTATCTTGCTTGTGGAATCGGTGCCGGTATATCAAATATATTCTTAGGTCCTCTTTTCGGTCAAGGCGGTCCAACAGTTGGGGCATCGGGTGCAGTTTACGGAATCTTGCTCGCCTTCGGGATAATTTTTCCGGATCGCCCGATATTCCTTTATTTTTTCATCCCGATTAGAGCTAAATATTTTGTGATGATATTCATGGCAATTGAGTTGTATGCAGGAATAACCGGGACACAAGACGGCATCGCACATTTTGCTCATTTAGGTGGTGCTGCTGTTGGCTGCATTCTCATCATATTAGATTCAAAAAGATACAAACTAATTAGCTTTTGGGAAAAATTCATAAGCATTTATCAAAAGCCGGGAAGATATACAACCGCTACAAAAAAAGGTTCCGATACAATCAGCGATGCCAAATTTTTTGATATTGAAGAAAATCAAGATGCACTACAACAACAGGTTGATGAAATTCTCGATAAGATAAGTAAAGAAGGTTATCAAAATCTTTCTGAAAAAGAAAAACAAATCCTTTTCGAAGCAAGTAAGAAATTGAAATAAATCATAATTATCCATGCTCTCTTCAGAACTAAAAATTCATCCTACATACAAAGTTGGAATTCGCAGGCACACACGGCAAGTGAATGTCGGTGGCGTGCTCGTTGGAGGCAACTCACCAATCTCGGTGCAAACGATGACGAAAACTAAAACGGCCGATGTAAACGCTACCGTCAAACAAATCATTGATGCGACGGAAGCCGGCTGCGATATTATCCGTGTTACAGTCAACGATAAAGATGCAGCCGAGGCGATGCCGAAGATTGTAATGAAATCTCCTATACCCGTAGTTGCTGATATTCATTTCAATCATGTTTTTGCTTTGCAAGCTATCGAAGCGGGGGTTGCAAAAGTTCGCATCAATCCCGGGAATATCGGATCTAAGGAGAGGATAAAACAAGTTTTGAAATCTGCATCCGGGAAAGGAATTCCGATACGCATCGGAGTTAACTCGGGCTCGCTTGAAGAAGATATTTTGAATAAATTCGGTTACCCGACTGCGGAGGCATTATTCGAAAGTGCAATGCGGCATGTCGAAATTTGTGATGAGTTTAATTTCAAAGATGTAGTAATATCTGTAAAATCGACAG
>JBBINX010000052.1:0-16329 GCA_037443685.1 Ignavibacteriales bacterium | reverse complement strand
TTAAATGTTTTCGCACACTTTTTACTCACTTTTTTTCTTTGAGACAAGTCGGGACTTCTAAAAATTAATAGTGACGACGAGAATAAGCTTACTCAAGAAATTAGGAGAGGTGATAAATCAAATTTGCCCGGAATGGTGAGAGCAAGTTTCGGTTGCTACAATAATGAACAAGATGTAGATCGATTTATCGAAATGCTCGAAAAGATTATCAAAAAGGAGTATAAAGGGGAGTATATTATGAATCCTGAAACAGGAGTTTATTCGGTAAAGGAATTTGATTTAGATATTAAGGAATATTTTCCACTTCATAGAAAATCTAAAATTTCCGGCGAGCAGTTTTATCCAGAACCTGCTTAGCGATGTACAACATTGTGATTTCCGGGTGAGAAAAATTCTTGCATAAAATAAGACCCAGCACAACTATCTAAGTAACAACATCTTTTTTACTTCCACAAATCTACCAGCCGATAACTTGTACAAATAAACACCACTCGATAGTTTCTCGCTGTTCCATTTAATTTCATATCGCCCGACTCCTTTCATGTCATCAACAAGTGTTGCTACCTCACGACCCAAAATATCATAAATTTTTAGTGTTACATGAGTGCTAATGGGTAACTGATAAGTGATAATTGTATATGGATTAAACGGATTAGGGTAATTTTGGTTCAATTCCAACTTGAACGGTATTTCTGTATCACTATCATCTATTCCAAGGATATTTATATTAATTCTGCACGTCCATATCTGGTAAAGTCCACTGGAGTTATCCATCCATACCGGTAATAAAATATTTCCTGAGGATGTCAATCCAATATTATCACCCTGGTAACCCATCCCAAGTCCTCCTATTGGTACTGGCTTAAAGTTATGGTCACTAATTTCGTATTCATTCCAAGAGTTTCCGCCGTCAGTTGAACGAGATAAAAACACACCCGTTGAATCGCTGGTTGTATTTCTATCATCGTAGAAAATAATATTTATTGATCCAAAATCATCAACGTGGATTGCGGGAAAGTATTGTATCTTTCCGTTATTAACAGCATCTCGATTAACCCTGATGCCCGCTGACCAGGTTGTACCTCCGTCGGTAGAACGATTCAAAATTATATCTGGGTCGCTGCCTGCCGGTGGAAGGTTCTTCTGAGTTGTAACGATATAAATCCATCCGTTTCTCGCGCCGCCGCTTTTATCTACGTCTATTCTCGGCAACCCGTTTACCCTTATATTTCCTTTTTGTGATAAGACGCCTGCAATCCCATTCATATCGAAAATATTTTCTTTAACAGACCAATTCGCTCCACCGTTTGACGAGGAAGCAAAACCTACGAAATCTTCTGTATATGGTGATGTACTCGTTACTGCTGCCCAGCAAACATTCACTTTTCCGTTAGGTCCGACAGCGATGTCTCCTCCTTGTCCACGTTGAGTAGGGTTATTAATTTGAGTCGGTACACTCCAATTTCGCGCCCCGTCATCTGTAAAAGAAAACAACATAGGATACGGAGGTGCAAAACGTACCCAGGCGGCATAAGTCCTTCCATAATAATTACTTGTCGAGCTGCCGTCAGAAATTAATGCTGCTCTGTCTTGGTCTTCTGTAGCAACAGTTTTTTGAGCCGACCATGTTAATCCATTATTAGTAGAGTAATGCGAATACAATCCGGGCGAAAATCCCAATCTTATTAGGATAAAAGTACTATTTTTATCTATGGCAATTCCAGGGTCTCCCATGTGAGCGTTGATTAGTGAACCCTTACATGTATCGCTCCCAAACCAATTTACTCCCGCGTTCGTGGATACATAAATCCCCTCGCTAATAAATCCTGTATTGAGATTTATCGTGTTAGCCGTTGCAAATAATATATTAGAATTAGTCGGATGACGTGTAATAAAGGTTTCAGTTTGTGTAACATTGCTCGGATAAATCCGGAAGTTGGTACCGATGGTACTATTTTCCTTTTCAGTACCTTGTGAAAAACTTATAATAATTCCAATCGTCAAATATATTATTACACCTGCCGATATATTTAAAGAACGTTGTTTCATTTTATTTCGACAGCAACAATATCCCTCAAAATAAATTTACATACTTGTTAATTTAAAAAGTATATCCCAAATTAATGCTGGCAAAATAATTTCTCGGCTCGCCGGCTTCGTAAAATTCCTTTCTATCCGAATTTATATTTATGAAGGCGGCGTATTTTTTATTGAAAATATTGTTAACGCCACCTGAGATTAGCACATTAAATTGATTGAGCAAAATATCCAAGCCGAGTGTTGAGTTTACTAATTGGTATTTATTTGTACGCTCTGTGTTTTGGTCGTCAACATACATGCCACTTATGTTCATATAATGACCCTTTATAAAGCCAGTGATATTTTCAGTCAATTTCGAATCATAAGATAAAGCTGATGAGAAATTGTGCTGGGGAACGCTAGGAACAAATTTGTCGGAGAAATTTACATCTGAGATTCTACCTGTGCTGTTGTCAATCGTTCTTGCTATGTATTCGTCGTACTTGAAGTTCGAGTATGTATAGGCACCTTTAAATTTTATTCCCACGGTAGTTATGATGTTAGTTCCAAGCTCTATACCGTTGCGATTTGTCTTAGCAGCATTTCTATAAAAAACACCCTGTCCGGTAACATCGAAAGGCACAATTTCATCTTTGATAATGCTGTTGAAAACTGTCGCTTCAAAGTACATCTTATCGATGAACTCAGCAAAAGGATTTATTAAGGCCCCCTTAATGCCAATTTCAAAGTTATTTGATTGTTGAGGTTTAAGATCGGGGTTTAGTAATTTAGGATAATCTGAACTCCAAGGATAATTTTCTAACTCGTTACCAGCCGGACTGTCGAAACTCAATCCATAAGATGTGTAAAGTGCAATTGATTGAGTAAGTTTATAATTTAGAGCCGCTTTTGGAGTGAACGCCTTAAAAACTCTTTTGGAGCTTCTCACATCTAAACCGCGATCCTTAGCGTCAAAAATTACCTTATCATATCTGCCTGAAACCAACAAGTCCATTTTCGTTCGGATAAGGGAGAGTGTATTCAAAAAATAAAATCCTGTATTTGCAATTGTTTCATCAGTCAATTTTTTAACGCCGTCTCCTCTTTTCCCACCGATGTTATCATACGTTTCTATCGGACCAGATTGATTAAATAAGTCGCCGCCCACCGATAACTCATTCTCGCGGTCAAAAATTACACTCTTATTTACAAAACGTCCGGTTGCTCCTATTCCGGTACGGTTAATAATTCGGTAATCTTTTGCTGTTCGTTCGAAATATTTTATCGTTCCATAAGTTGTTAAATCTAATTCAGTGTTTTTATTTTCACCAAACAAACTTGACCACTGAACACCAACTCTTCCTTTTTTTGAAATTCTTTTAGAGTCTCTATCAACATCACGTTTGTTCGGTTGATACAGGTCGGCATCAAACTGGGCTTTCGTGAGAGAGCCGGGAAGGTTGATTTTTCCATCCACGAAATAACCATATATATTGAGTCGTGTAAATTCGTTGGGCCGTGTAGCAAGCACGGTATTTAAAATATGCCAGTAATCGTCGCTGTGGTTTCTGTATCCTTTTGAGTTATGATATGTATAAGTAGTAAGAAGATTATAATTTTCAGATTTAATTTTTGACTTGAATCCGTTTCGCCGCAGTCCAAACGAACCAAACTCATTAAAATTAACGAATGATGTCTTATCAAAATTGATATCATTGATAAAATTTATTACTCCGCCGGGAGCGTTCGTGTAAAGCGAGGACGAATTACCTTTGACAAGCTCGATTGATCCAATTGAATTGAAATCGATCGCCTCGATACGTGTTTGTCCGTCAGGTTCTGATTCAGGGATACCATCTAATAAAATTCTAACGCCGCGAATTCCTGAATTGGAACGGCTTCCAAAACCTCTGATAGAAATTCTAACGTCGTGGTTGCCGTAACGGTTTTGAAGAAATAATCCCGGCACTGTGCTCAATACATCGTCAACAGAAATTTTTCTATCGTATTTGTATTGACTTTCGTCAATTCGCTCCACCGAATACGGGATGTCGATAATTTTCTTTAATGTGCGCGTTCCCGTTACAACAACTTCGTCAACAGTATAAGTTTTAACTGTGTCTTGGTGATTTTCCTTATCTACCCAATCTAATCGCGATGAAAACACATTGGATGAATAACTTATATTTGAAAGGACAAGCATTAATAAAATGCACGCTGATAATAAAAAAAGAGGTGTCTTTTTCATTCTTTTTGTTCTCCTTTTGATTATGAAAAATAACGAAACATATTTGTTTTGATGTTTGATGATTATAATAAAGCTGTATAATATTAACCATTTCGGGAATAAATAACAACCCAAATTTATATTTCTCAAAAATATTTGGATTGTTACTTGCGAGATTTCAAAAAGAAATTAACCACGAGCAATAGAAACACACATTCTTTGGCTATTACATATAACGAAATCCTCCTGTGGTGGCTGTTGAAAACCTTCTGACAGTTACGTATATTTATAGTGCTAATATCCTGAACGAGCCAATAATATTTATAAGGAGAAACACCATGAGATCACACATTATTTTAATTCTCTCTTTACCCATTCTAATTTTTTGGACGATGCTGAATTGTTCTTCTAAGAAATCTGACGAAAACAAACTTCGTGAATTCATCAGTAATCATATCAAGGTTATTGAGCTCAAGCTGAAAGCATTAAATATAGCGGATTGGAACGCAAATTCAACTGGGGATAAAAATTTTTACGATGAACGCGCGGCTCTTGAACTCGAGGTAAACACGATCCGTTCTAACAAAACCGACTTCGCTTTCCTGAAAGAGTTGAAAGAAAAAGGAACTATCAAAGATTCACTTCTTCAACGCCAGCTTACAATTTTATTTAACCAGTTTGCGAAAAACCAAATCGATACTGCGCTGATGAAACAAATAGTTGATAAACAAGCAGAGATTGCCAACAAGTTTAATAATTTCAGAGGCAAGATAAACGGTAAGGAAGTAAATGACAACGCAATCGCTGACATACTTAAGAATGAACTCAATTCTGCAAAACGCAAATTAGCTTGGGAGGCAAGTAAGCAGGTTGGTAAAGAAGTTGCTCCAATGGTAATCGAATTGGTGAAGTTGAGAAACAAGGCAGCTAAACAACTCGGCTACGAAAATTACTACGTTATGTCGCTTGAAACTGACGAACAGAATGCTGATGAAGTTATAGCCATCTTCGATAACCTTAAACAATTGACAGATACGCCCTTCAGACAAATGAAAAATGAACTTGATGCTTCACTTGCAAAAAGATTCAAAGTAAAGACAAAGGATTTAATGCCCTGGCATTATGTAAATCCTTTCTTTCAGGAAGTGTCCGAATACGGCGAGGTTGACCTCGACAAATATTTCAAAGGTAAAAACATCGAAGAAATAAGTCGTAGTTTCTTTACCGGCATTGATTTAGCGGTCGATGATATTTTAATGAACAGCGATTTGTACCCTCGAGATAATAAATACCAACACGCTTTCTGCAACGATATCGACCGATTAGGTGATGTCCGTATAATGTGCAACCTCTCCGATAATCTCTACTGGATGGAAACGCAACTGCACGAGTTAGGACATGCGGTTTATTCCAAATATGTGAATAAAGATTTACCGTTTTTAATACGAACCGATGCACACACATTTATAACGGAGGCAATTGCTCAAATAATGGGCAGGCAGGCGTACAACGTAGATTGGCTGCAAACCATGGTTGGAATAAGTGATAAACAGAAACCATCACTTGAAAAAGCATTGCGAGATAATAAAAGAATATCCATGCTTGCTTTTAGTCGTTGGTCACAGGTTATGGTTCGATTCGAGCGCGCTCTGTATCAAGACCCCGATCAAAACCTCAACAAGTTATGGTGGGATTTAGTTGAAGAGTATCAGTTTGTTACACGTCCAATAAAACGGGACGAGCCCGACTGGGCAGCAAAGATTCATGTGGCGCAGTATCCTTGTTATTATCACAATTATCAGCTAGGTGAGCTGGCGGCTTCACAAATACTAAATGCTATAATCCGCGATATAGTTAAGCAAGAAACTTTCGCGGAAATTTCTTTCGCAGCAAAACCCGAGATCGGAAAATTCTTGAAAGAAAAAATATTTTTCCTTGGCTCTAGTTACTATTGGAACGATTTATTAAAATATACAACAGGAGAAGGACTAATACCGAAATATTTTGTTGAAGAGTTTGTGAAGTAAATGACCCGTTTAACACTCGTAAAATTCAATAAATTTCTTGCATTTTACATATAACTTTGATAAATTTGTGCCATTCTTACTTCCATAAGCTGAAAACCAAATAGGAATAAATACAATGTCAATGTATCAATCAAGCTGGACAAAAGTAATGATGAGATACCACCGCTTTGCGGGTAGTTGGGCCTGGATACTGCACCGAATCAGCGGCTTGGCTCTCACTGCTTACATCTTCATGCACATCATCGCACTTTCAAATCTCCAAAAATGGAAATCTGATAAAGGGGTAGCTTTCGACGAAGAGATGGCTCTGTTTTCACGTCCCTTTTTCTTAGTTATTGAATGGCTGCTGTTTGCATTCGTGCTGTATCATACATTAAACGGAATTCGAATTGTGCTTGTCGATTTTGCTAACGGCGCTCGCTACCACAAGCAACTCCATTACGCTGTTCTCGCAATCGGAGTCGTTGCATTCCTCGTTATGGGTTATGTTATTTTCAGTCATCAAGTGAATAAAACTGTTGCAATGTTATTTTAAAATTTAGTATTTGTAATCTGTTGTTTCTAACAAAGATTTATTAGGAGCATTTTATGTCGTATAAAAATTTAGGTTCAAAAAATTCAGGTGCACCCGGCTGGTTGTTTCAACGCATAACGGGAATTGTGCTGATTGTAGCAATGGTCGGTCATTATATTCTAATGCACTACACCCCCACCTCAGGACATTCATTTGCTTCAACTTTTGAACGGATGCAAAATCCACTATGGAAAGTTTTTTATCTCTCGTTTGTTGTGGTAGGAATTTACCACGGCTTAAACGGAGTTTGGGGAGTTGTGCGCGATTTCAAAATTAAAAAATGGCTGAGTATAACAATCCTCGGATTTATTTTAATCGCCGGAATCAGCTTCGCCGTATTCGGGTTTATGAATGTGCTGTCGTTCTAGATTAAAAATGAGAAATCGAAAATAAAAATGACAAATTAAAACTCAAAAACTTGATGTCGGGCGAAAAAGAAAAGTTTAAAGATGAATTTAAGAAAAGAGTTTATCGGTTTACTTTAGACATAATTAAATTCATCGATGATTTGCCACAGCAAAAGAGTAATGATGTTATTGGAAATCAATTATTGAGAAGCTCGACAAGCATTGGAGCCAACATTGTAGAAGCTACGGCAGCAAGCTATAGAAAGGATTTCACAAACTTTTTTAACCATGCTTTGAAATCTGCCAACGAATCAAAGTACTGGTTAGCTTTATTGCGGGATGCCGGCAAGGCTCCCAAGGAAACTTGCAACAAATTATTAGAAGAAACAAATCAGATTTCAAACATATTAGCATCAAGCATACTGACATTAAAAGGCAAAAAATAAAAAAGAGAAGATGAAATATAGTTTTGCATTTTAATCTTTCATTTTGATATTTGATTTTTCAATTTTTATTAAATATAAATTAATCTAAAACAAATATGGTTCACAAACACGATGTACTAATAGTAGGCGCCGGACTCGCCGGTTTGCGCGCCGCAGTTGAGTTAGCAGGTAAAGCAGATGTAGCGGTGCTTTCGAAAGTTTTTCCAACCCGTTCGCACTCGGGTGCCGCTCAAGGCGGAATCGCAGCCGCACTCGGAAACGAAGAAGAAGACTACATTGATTGGCACATCTTCGACACTGTAAAAGGGAGTGATTATTTAGGTGATCAAGATGCGATTGAGATGATGATATCCGAAGCGCCTGAAGTTATTATAGAGCTTGAACATATGGGCGTACCGTTCAGCAGAACGAAAGAAGGAAAAATTGCACAGCGCCAATTCGGCGGACACACTAAACCTGTAATCGGTGCAGACGGAAAAGAAAAGCGTGTTGCTATTCAACGTGCTTGCTACGCCGCCGATAGAACGGGTCACGTTATTTTACACACGCTTTATGAACAATGTGTAAAACGCAACGTTCACTTTTACTCCGAGTATTATGTTACATCTCTTATTGTAAAAGATAACATCTGCCGCGGATTGGTTGCATACGATATTCGAACAGGAGAAATGCACACATTCCACGCAAAAGCAGTTATGTTCGGAACCGGCGGCTATGGAAGAGCTTTTAAAATTACATCCAACGCTTATGCGAATACTGGGGATGGAGTTGCAATTGCTTACAAAGCCGGAATTCCTCTCGAGGATATGGAGTTTGTTCAATTCCATCCAACCGGTTTGTGGAAACTTGGTATTCTGGTAACTGAAGGTGCTCGGGGCGAAGGCGGTTACCTGAAAAATAAATCAGGCGAACGCTTTATGAAAAACTATGCACCGACAGTAATGGAGCTTGCACCTCGTGATATGGTTACACGCTCTATTACTACAGAAATTCTTGAAGGTCGCGGTATTGACGGAAAGGATTATGTTCATCTCGACCTTACGCATATCGGCGAAGCAATGCTGAAAGAAAAATTACCGGAAATAATCGGTTTTGCAAAAACTTATGTTGGTGTCGATCCCGTTAGAGCTCCGATACCAATTCAGCCAACTGCTCATTATTCTATGGGTGGAATCCCGACAACACTTTATGGTGAAGTAGTAATAGATGAAAAAGGAAAAATTCTAACCGGTTTCTATGCAGCCGGCGAATGTGCATGCATCAGCGTTCACGGAGCTAACCGTTTAGGAACTAACTCACTTTTAGATGCCGTCGTTCACGGTCGCAGAACCGGAAAACAAATGGCTAAGTTCTTACAGAATGCTGCGTTTAACGAATTACCTGAAAATGCCGACAAACAAGATCGCGCTCGATTTGATGAATTGTTCGCTTCACAGAATTTCAAAGAATCATACCATCATATAAAAGACACACTGCGGGATAATATGATGTCGAAAGCCGGTGTGTTCAGAAATGAAAAAGATTTAACAGATATGCGACAAATCATACACGAACTTCGCGCGAGATATAAAAACGTAGGATTAAGAGACAAGAGCAAAAATTTTAACACGGAGTTAATGGAAATTTTAGAACTCGGTCATCTTCTCGAATTTTCGGAGATAATCGTGGAAGGAGCCCTTGCGCGTAAAGAATGCCGGGGTGCTCATTGGCGTACCGACTTCGAAAAACGCGACGATGCAAACTGGATGAAACACACATTCGCATTCCCGATGGATAAAGGAATTGAACTAAGATACAAACCGGTTGCAGTTACGAAATATCAACCAATGGAACGTAAATATTAATGATAAATTTCTCTATAACCTTTACAGTCTTTGCGAGAAAGAAAAAATAAAAGGTATAATTATGCAAGTAACATTCTCAATACAAAGATACGATTCTTCTAAAGACAAAAAACCATACCGACAAGAATTCAAATTGAGTGTTGAGCCGACCGACAGGATTCTCGATTGCCTCGACCGCATCAAGTGGGATTTCGAAGGAAGTTTAACATACCGCCGTTCCTGCTCTCACGGAATTTGCGGCTCGGACGCAATCAACATCAACGGCAAAAATATGCTTGCTTGTCAGGTGCTGGTTCAAGATATAAAAAAGAAACACATAAAAATTGATCCGATTCCGGGAATGCCTATCATAAAAGATTTGGTTGTAGATACTACCGACTTCTTCGCGAAGTACGAAGTAGTAAAGCCGTATCTCATTGCAAAAAATCCTCCGCCAAAAGAACGCTTCCAATCGGTTGCAGACAGAGCGTTAATAGATGAAGCGGTTAATTGCATATTGTGCGGTGCGTGCACAAGCTCCTGCCCCTCGATGTGGAGTAATCCAAATTATTTAGGTCCCGCCGCAATGCTCAAAGCATACCGCTTTGCATTCGACAGCCGCGACGAAGCTCCAGCCGAACATTTAGAAGCAATCGACACGAGCGACGGCATCTGGCGCTGCCACACAATTTTTAACTGTGTTGAAGCATGCCCTAAAGAAATTAATCTCACATGGCACATTTCTCAATTAAAAAAGAAAATGGTTGAGAGGGAGATTTAATTAGCTTCCCGAAGTTTCGAAGGAATATGGACCGTGTAATCAGTACAGCATTGCACTACGCGGATCGTTCCCTAGTCATAAAAAATTAACTTACCTGTGTCGTCAAGAACATTTGTAGCGTCATATGATTAATCTGATCCTGCAGTTCCTCTATTTCATCAACGTGCCTGTCTTCGTCTAACAAAATATTCTCTAATAATTCACGAGTAGCAAAGTCCTTGACTTCGCCTGCAAGGATAATTGTATCATTATAAGCTGTTATTGCTCCAAGTTCAGAAGCCAAATCATTCGACAATTGTTTTGATACGTCTGCCCCTATCTTAATATCCCCTAATTTACTTACTACGGGTGTTCCTTCTAAAAAAATAATTCTAGAAATTAATTTTTCCGCATGCTTCATTTCGTCTATAGCCCGTTTCTCAAAATGTTTATGGAGTTTTTCATAACCCCAATTATTGCACATTTCGGAGTGAACCATATATTGATTAATGGCAGTTAGTTCGTCAGCTAAGAGCATATTTAATGCTTTAATAAGTTTTTGATTTCCTTTCATAAATATTCCTGTTTTTAATATTAAATTAGTCAATCGTTATTTGGTATTGCTGTATCTTCGTATAAAGCGTTTTCAGACTTATTCCCAATATTTTTGCAGCTTCGGTTTTGTTGCCTCGAAGATTTTTTAACACTCCTTTGATGTGTTGCTTCTCGATTTCTTTCATTGAAACTGTTGTTCCAATAATATTATTTTCGTTTAAATTCTGGAAGAAACCAACCGACCTAAGCGGAAGCGAAATAGCGTCAGGTTGAATTGTATCGTCTGTAGAGAGAATTGCGGCTCTTTCAATTACATTTTCTAATTCGCGTACATTCCCGGGCCAATCGTATCTCATCAAAAATTCTAAAGCTTTTTGACTAATCTGTTTTCTGGGTTTTATCTTAATCTTATTCTGTAAAAACCATTCAATTAGTAGCGGAATATCTTCTTTTCTCTCCTTTAAATTCGGGATCTCAATAGTGATTACATTCAATCTGTATAACAAATCTTCTCTAAACTTACCTTGTTTTACTTCTTCCACTAAATTTTTATTCGTTGCAGAAATAATTCTTACATCGGACTTTAATACAATATTCCCGCCCACACGCCGATATTCGCCTGTCTGGATGAATCTAAGCAACTTTGGTTGTATAATCGGACTAATGTCGCCAACTTCATCAAGAAAAAGAGTGCCGTTATCGGCAATTTCAACCAGTCCCATTTTCAAAGTACGCGCGTCTGTGAAGGCACCTTTTTCATGTCCAAAAAGCTCACTTTCTATCAATGTATCCGGTATAGATGCGCAATTCAGCACAATAAAGTGTTTATCGGCACGGTCGCTGTTTTTGTAAATATAATTAGCAACGAGTTCTTTGCCCGTTCCGCTTGCACCCTGAATTAAAACCGTTGAAGATGTGGGTGCAACTTTTCGGGCAATATCCAAAACCCTTTTAAAATTTTCACTATCTCCGATAATAGTTGTTGAGCCACCAAGTCGTGATAATTCGGCTTTAATAATCTGGTTTTCACGAAGTAAGCTACGTTTCTCTTCTATCTTCTTAATCGTTCTTAATAGGTCTTCGCTTGAATACGGTTTCATCAAGAAATCGTATGCTTTTAACTTCATACATTCGACTGCGACTTGGACATTTCCAACACCGGTTAGCATAACGACTTCTGTTTCGGGGAAATTCTCTTTAATAAATTTTAAAACATCGATGCCATCAACTTTCGGCATTTTTATGTCAAGCAAAGCAATATCAAAGGTTTGAGTTTGTATAGCATTAATCGCTTGAATTCCGTCACTCGTGACAACGGTCTGAAAACCTTCGTTTATTAATAACTCATTTAACATGTATCGATATGTTTCTTCGTCGTCGGCTATTAATATTCTTGTACAAGTCTTACTCATTTTACATAATTCTATAATTCTTAAGTGATAGGAATATTCAAGTCAACCGGTATTTCAAATTTAATAGTTGTTCCTTTGCCAATTTCGGACTCTGCCATAATGATACCACCGTGAGCCTCGATAATAAGTTTAGAAAGCGCAAGACCAAGACCGGTTTTTTTTACTTTGTTCGGTATTTGAGGTTTGTATTTATCGAAAATAAAAGGGAATAAATTCCCGGGAATACCGATTCCGTTATCAGTGACTACAACTTCGATGTACTGACGCAATGTTCCGTCGTCATCTTTATGAATGTTTGTTGTGCTGACGTTTATTCTTCCTCCCGGTGGAGTGTGCTCGATAGCGTTATCTATGATATTAGACAGAACTTTTTCGATTTTATCGCTGTCAATTTCAACAGTAGGTATTTGTTTTTCTATTGCTAAAGTCAGTGTAATATTTTTTGCCCGCGCGAGGGGTTCTTTCTGGCTACAAACCGCTGGTACAAGTTCGTCTAAATTGACCGGTAGTTTTTCGATATGAGCATTTCCCGATTCGAGTTGCACAAGCTCTACCAAGTCGTCGATCGTCGAATTTATATCAACTATATTTTCGTTGATGTGAGAAAACAACTCTCTTTGTTTTTCAGTAATTAATTTTTCCAGATCTTTACTCAAAAGTGTGACAGACGACCTTACGGTGTAGAGTGGAACCTTTAATGTGTGCAAAACTAAAGTCGGAAAATTGATCTGTATTTCCTGTAAGTGCTTTCCTTCCTCCCGTGAGCGGATTATCTTCTTAACATTTCCGAGGAGTTCTTTTATATCTATTGGCTTGGCTAAATAATCCCTTGCCCCGTATTTGATTGACTCGACAGCACCTGGAATATCTGCATGAGCTGTAATCATTAATATATCTGTGCTTGCCGACAACCGTCGAAGATGTTTTAAAAGCTCAATTCCATCCATGCCTTTAATATCAACGTCGAGCAAGATTATATCGTACTCTTTTTGTGCTACTAATATTAAAGCTTCCTCGCCATCAACGGTTGCATCCACTTCATAATTTTCTAATCGCAAATGATCTACTAATGGTTTTCGAGAGAGGGCATCATTATCTACAATTAAAATATTAATGTTTTGTTGTTGAATAACTACTCCATTTCCAATACTGTGTATCAATTTATTGTATAGTATATAAAAATAAATTAAAAGTCAACATTTTTGAAATAATTACAAAACTTTGTTTTTTTCGTAAAAATTTTATAAATTTTCACAAAAAATTTAACCATCATAATTAAAATGAAAAAAATTCCAATTGATGGAAATAGCCTTACAATCCCCCTACTTTTCTCGGCTACTATTAACCACAGAAATATTCAACTTGAATTTCCAAATGATGTTAAACGACGTATTCAGAAATCTAGAAAAGTAGTTGATGATTGGTTAGAGAAGGGCGAAATTATTTACGGTGTTACAACGGGATTCGGCGAATTCAGCAATGTTACTATAAAAATGGAAGATATAGAGCGTCTTCAAAAAAATCTTATCATTAGTCACTCGGCCGGTGTTGGTGAACCATTGCCAATCGAAGTTGTTAGAGCGATGATAGTTCTCAGATTAAATTCTCTGGCAAAAGGTTATTCAGGAATAAAATTCGAGACGATGGAATTTATTAAAAATTTTTTTAACTTGGGAATTATTCCTATTATTCCTTCTAAGGGTTCAGTTGGGTCGAGTGGCGACCTTGTCCCACTATCTCATCTCGTGTTAACTATGATGGGAAAGGGAAAGGTGCTTTACGAAGATGTATTGATGGATGCCTCTTTAGCATTGAAGAAAGTCGGACTCAAACCTCTTCGATTAGGAGCGAAAGAGGGATTAGCTCTTATCAACGGAACTCAGATGATGACCGCTTACGCAGCATTGATTTTACATGAAGCAATTCAAATTTGTAAAATCTCTGATATCGCTGCAGCAATGTCGGTAGAAGGATTGAGGGGAACGGATACAGCTTTCGACGAACGGATTCATAATCTGCGCCCCCACGGTGGACAAAAAACAGTTGCGAAAAATTTGAGAAAGCTTCTGCGTGGAAGCGAAATCATCGAGTCGCACAGAAATGACGATCCACGAATTCAAGATGCTTACTCATTACGCTGTATACCTCAAGTTCATGGCGGCTCACGCGATGCGATCAATTATGCATATAAAGTAGTTACAACCGAAATAAATTCTGTAACAGACAATCCCATAGTTTTCACGGAAGAAAATATTTACCTCGAGGGTGGAAATTTTCATGGGCAGCCGATCGCACTTGCACTCGATTTTGTTGCGATTGCTTTATCAGAGATCGGGGATATTTCTGAACGACGTATCGAACGTATGGTTAACGGAACTTTGAGTGGACTTCCGCGCTTTTTAACAACACGCGGAGGACTGAATTCCGGTTTTATGGTTGCTCAATACACAGCGGCGGCTCTTGTATCTGAAAATAAAGTCTTAGCTCATCCGGCAAGCGTAGATTCGATTCCAACATCGGCGAATCAGGAAGACCACAATAGTATGGGGTCGGTTGCAGCTCAAAAAGCGTGGCAAGTATTGAAAAACGTTCAAAATGTTTTAGCAATTGAACTTATTGTGGCGGCTCAAGCAATAGACTTCGCTTCGGTAAATTCAAAAACAAAAAAAATAATGAAGCCGGGCAAAGGTGTATTGGCAGCTTACAGATTAATCCGTAAACACATACCGCATTTGACCGACGACAGAGTTCTTCACGACGATATAAAAAAATCTGTGAACTTAATCTTAGACGGAAGCGTTATCAAAACAACAGAAAAAGCAATAGGAAGTTTAGAAATATGAAAGAGAAGCAAATGAAATTAACTGAAAAAATAATTCGGGCAATGCCAAAAGTTGTGCTGCACGACCATTTAGACGGTGGACTAAGACCGCAAACAATAATCGATCTTGCAAAAGATATCGGATATAGCAAACTCCCTACTTCCGATGCTGGTAACCTCGCAGAATGGTTTCACCGTGGTGCACAACGCGGAAGTTTAACACTATATTTAGAGGGTTTTGAGCATACAACGGGTGTTATGCAAACCGAAGAAGCGCTCGAAAGAGTTGCCTACGAGATGATGGAAGATATGAAAAAAGACGGCGTTGTTTATATCGAAACCCGCTTCGCTCCGGTTTTCCACACAAAAAAAGGATTGCATTGGGAAGATGTTGTAAATTCGGCACTGCGAGGTTTGGAAAAAGGTAAAAAAGATTTCGGCGTCGAATACGGATTGATTATCTCCGCTATGCGCGACCAAAAGCTTTCACAGGAAATGGCTGAGTTAGCAATCAATTTCAGAGAACGGGGTGTAGTCGGTTTCGACCTTGCCGGTGAAGAGGGTGGGTTCCCACCGAAGAAACATTTAGATGCTTTCAATTATATAAAGCGTGAAAATTTCCACATCACTATTCATGCGGGCGAAGCATTCGGTAAAGAATCTATATGGCAGGCAATTCAGTGGTGCGGAGCCGATAGAATCGGGCACGCAACTCGACTCATAGAAGACATTGCACTCGATGAACACGAACCTAACAAGATTGTGAAGATGGGTTACCTTGCACAATATATTCTGGATAAAAGAATTCCATTGGAGATGTGCCTTACAAGCAACGTCGATACAGGCGCTGCAAAAAGCTACGAAGAACATCCCTTCGGTCTTTATTTTAAATATAAATTCCGCGTTACTCTCAACACCGACGATAAGCTGATGAGCAATACTACGATGACGAAAGAGTATAAAATTGCGCACGAAGTGTTCGACCTCAGTTTCGAAGATTTAGAGAAGCTCTCGATAAATGCAATGAAGAGCGCCTTTGTTCCGTATAAACAACGGATTGAATTGATTTACAATAAAATTAAGCCGGGCTTTAAGCAGTTGAAAAGCGGTATGAAGAAAAAGTAAATTTAAAAAAAATGTTTTGTTCACAACCCCGATTAGGTTTATAACAATAATTTTCGGGGTTTTTGTTTTGTATGTACAGTACTCCCGATTCAGTATACACTAACAAAATTCGACCGGTCTCCAAAAACGTTTATCGTCTAAACGCGCATTTCAACAAAACAATCTTAACTCTTTATATATAAACTGCTTATGG
>JBBINX010000051.1:0-16416 GCA_037443685.1 Ignavibacteriales bacterium | reverse complement strand
ATATCCATTATAAATTTGCTATTTATAATCCTTTTTTTTAACTTTTTAGTGAAATTAATAATAAATAAAAGGAAACGTTGTTATCGATAGTTGATAAAATTTTACACGTGTGGTCCTTTCCACACTCAATGGTTAATTATTTTTCATAAATATCGAGAAACAACGTGAAATTTTTAAGCAAAATTGTCTTAATTACAGTAGGAATATTCCTTCTTGCTGTGTTTACAATTTTAACACCTTTCGAAAGAGTTCAACCATCTCCAAATTACTTATTACAAATCGATAGTATCGGTGTAATCGAAGATTCATCAGAGGTTGAGGAAGAGATAGACGAAGATTTGGAAGATTTTGACGAAGATTCGATTTCAATAAAAATACCTCGTTCAATAAGTATCAGTGATTCAGCATTAGTAGATACAACAACTTATGTGTTAATCGATTCATCTGCTCGAGTGGAACATTTTGTTTATCAACGAAAAGATATTCCGTACGTAAACCCTTTTATAAAGAAATCACATCCTCTCTTCCTTGAAAATCGCAGCACAGCTTATCAAACAAACGTAATATTAGATAGCACTGGAAAGTATGTTACTCTCAGTGAAACAATCTATGACCACGATGTAAAAATTCCTGTAGTTATACCTATTGAAGAATACATACAACAGCGACTTGAATTCGAAAGATATAAAAGCTGGGATGCATTATCGAAAGTTTATACAGAAAAAGAAAAAGGTGTTGGTTTAGGTGAGTTATTCGGCTCGATCACGAATATTGACATTCCAGTACCGGCAGTCCCATTTTTAAGTATATTCGGTCCACCCAAAATTAATCTGAAAATAAGTGGCGCCGTGGATATACGTGCCGGTTTCAGAAGTCAAAAATCAGATCAAGCTACAATCTCTTATCAAGATAAAGTAAGGAATGAGCCTAATTTCAATCAAGAAGTTCAAATAAATGTGAACGGGATGATAGGCGATAAGTTAAACATACTTGCCGACTGGAACACGCAAAGAACTTTTGAGTACGAAAACCAGCTAAAGTTAAAATACACTGGATATGAAGACGAAGTAGTTCAAAGTATAGAAGCAGGAAACGTGTCACTCCAGTCACCAGCTTCTTTTATGGGAAGCAGCGCAGCATTATTCGGTATCAAAGGACGTTTCCAATTCGGTCCCCTATCGTTGCAAACAGTAGTATCTCAGAAGAAAGGACAGACTCGCGAATTGACCGCTGCAGGTGGAGCACAAGAAAGACCCATCATGATTAGGGCTTTGGATTATTCTACTAATCACTTCTTCTTGGATACAATTTACAGAAATATTTTTGAAACGGTGTACTCTACAATTAGCGCTCAGTTACCGATAAACATGATTCAATATGAGGTTGTCGAGATAGAAGTATGGAAAACAAGGCAAGGGAGTATATTACAACCGGGTGAAAAAGAGGGAGTTGCGTTTATAAATTTACCACCAATATTTCCACAGCAACAATACCCCGAATCGTACAGAGAGGCATCATCAATATCCGGAGAAATCGAAAAGGCACGATGGATAAAACTACTACCGTCCGATTATAAACTAAACAGAAGAGCAGGATATATTTCGATTTCAACAAGCTTACAGGATGACCAGGCATTGGCTGTGGCATTCCGAACGGTCGGACTCGGCGGTTCCCCCGACGATGATTTTATGTTTGGCGAATTCGCCGGCGGTGATACTTCAAGCCGACCAATTATTTTAAAACTTGTCCGTCCTAGAAACTTGATGCCGAGCTACAGAGTAGCTTGGAATATGATGTTAAAAAATATTTATTCTGTAGGTGGTACTAACGTGAAAAAGGAAGGTTTTCAGCTTAACATCTTTAGAGAATCTGGAAGTGAATCTGATAGGGATGTTTTATTAGGGGAAAACTTGCTTAGTATTTTAAAAGTTGACAAATACGATGAAAATAATTCGCCCACACCGGACGGAAAATTCGATTACTATCCCGGCTACACAGTTGACGAAGCACGAGGAGAGATCATTTTTCCATCACTGGAGCCTTTCCGGAAATCTATTACCGATTTTTTACTGTCGAAAAATGAATCTCAAAACGTAATAGACTCGTTAACTTTTCCAGAAATCTACGATACTACTCGTTACTTTGCATCTCAAAGTATGCGAAATAAATATGTTATCAAGGGAAAATCTTCAACCGCATCACAAAATCGTTACAACCTCGGTTTTAATATTGTTGATGGCAGTGTGCAAGTTCTGCTCGATGGTACACCGCTATCCCCGCCAGCTGACTATACGGTTGATTATATGATCGGTGAAGTAATAATTAGGAATCAAAGAGCATTAGTTCCTGGAGCCAATTTACAAATCAAATACGAACAAAACGACCTTTTCCAATTAGCTTCAAAAACGATGATTGGGGCGCGAGGTGAGATAGACCCACTTCCAAATACAAAATTCGGTTTCACTATTATGAACCTTAATCAAGAAACACTTAGCGATAAAGTGCGCTTGAAAGAAGAACCGACTAATAATACAATGTTCGGTGTTGACGGGATGACTTCCATTGATTTAGGTTTTCTCACAGATGTAGTTGATGCATTTCCTCTATTGAGAACGCGAGAAATGTCGAACTTTAAAATTTCGGGTGAAGCTGCTTACATGCTACCCGATCCGAATACTAAGAAAAGTCCTATAGCCAGCGACAAGGGTTCGGGAATAGCATATATAGATGATTTCGAGGGTGCGCGTAGAACGGTACCGTTAGGTATAAGTTATACTACTTGGAAATTATGTAGTCCACCGGTTTATAGTTTATTGGGGAACGTACACGATACCACAAAAACTTTCTCGAAAGCGAAATTAATGTGGTACAACAAGTTGCCGAGCGATGTGTTTGTTACAGATATTTGGCCAAATAGAAGTTATCGAAGGGGGCAAGAACAAGTAACGGTGATGAATTTGGATTACTTTCCCAAACAGAGAGGGCAGTACAATTATTCGTCAAATATTGAATCGACGTTACTCACACAACCCCTAAAAAATTGGAATGGAATAATGAAATTCCTTGGTGGATCAGGTGCAAATATATTGGAGCAGAACATTAACTATATTGAAATATGGATGAAAGCCGAGAGTATCTCAGGTCAAGCTCTACCTAATTTACAAGGTGGTAGGTTATACATCAATCTAGGTAAAATAAGTGAGGATGTTATTCCTAATAATAAACTTAATTCGGAAGACTTAGTTGTAGGAAATATGCCGAACGGTATTCTGAACCCGGGTGAAGATATCGGCTTGGATATGTTGAGCGATGAACAGGAGCGAATTGCTTATACGGCACTTATTACTAAATATCCTGAGTTATACTCTGACCCAAGTGGTGATAATTGGGTGTACTCTACTGGCACACAAGATTTTAACAAGATAAACGGTACTGAACGTAACGAAATCAGTCCAGAGGGACGTTTCCCAGATACAGAAGATTTAAATGCGAACGGCGATGTAGATTTAATAAATAGTTATCTCGAATATGAAATTCCTCTGGATACACTATATATTGATTCGCTTGGAAATGTGAAATATAATGAGTTAATCGTAGGTGGGGGAAGTTACGGCTGGTATCAGTTCAGAATTCCTTTGACCGAATTCACTCGTAAACTTACAACGGGTACCGAACAACCGGTTGAAATCTTACAGAACATGCAATATGTCCGTTTATGGATATCTGGTTTTGATGAACCTGTCCGCGTTCGTATTGCCGATATAAGCCTCGTTGGAAATCAATGGCAAGAAGTAACGAGGACGGATACGATTCTTAAAGTAACAGTCGTAAATATCGAAGATAATCCTGAATACCATAGTCCTCCCGGTGTTATACGCGAGCGTGATAGAACACAGCCCGATCAGGAAATTTTAGGGAATGAACAATCTTTGAATTTGAAAATAAACGGATTAGCTGACGGACAATATCGTGAAGCAGTCAAAAATTATCCTTACGGTCTTGATGTTTTCAATTATAAAACGATGAAAATGTTTGTGCACGGTGATGATAATTTTAATTACACCGATACAAGTAATTACGATGCAGAAGTTTATTTGCGATTCGGTTATGATTCACTTAACTATTATGAATACCGTGCTCCAATCCATCCAGGTTGGGATCCACCTAATAATGAGATAGTAATTAGCTTTGCCGATCTATCAGCCGTGAAAGAGGGAAGAGACTCGATACGTATCCGTTCTAAACCTGTATCGGTAAAGGGAGGTCCTCCCGGTGCGGTATATACTGTTCTCGGAAATCCAGCTTTAACCAACATTAGGTTTATTTGGGTTGGCGTAGAAAATCCAATTAACAAAGGTAATATAGATAAGCTGTACGGAGAAGTTTGGGTTAACGAGTTACGTGTAGCTGACGTTGATGATACACCCGGTTGGGCTTATCGTTTCAATACCCAATTGAAAATTGCAGATTTTGGAAATGCATCGTTCAATATGGAAAGAGTTGACCCATTTTTCCACGGACTCGACCAAAGATTTGGTAGAAGAGAAACTGGTCTTAATTGGGCGGTAAATGCAAACTTCTCACTCGATAAGTTTTTTCCATCAAGTTGGCAAGGCACTTCACTTCCGTTTACTTACACACATACCGAGAATGTTGTAAACCCGTTGTATTTGCCAAACACAGATATGAAGGTCGACCAAGCTGCACAAAGGGCAAGCGAAGCTATTCTACAAAGTGGAGGAACTCAAGCCCAAGCTGATTCTATAAAGAAGCAGATTACCTCTGAATCGCAAACAATTCGAACATCGGATAGTTATGCAGTACCCACATTACGCATTGCCTTGCCATCGGATGTATGGTATATTCGAGAAACGATAAACAAGCTTGGTTGGACGTTCAGTTATAACAGGTCTACCGAACGCAATCCCATGATTGCAGAACGCGTTAGTTGGGCATGGCGCGGAGGTGGAAATTATGCGGTTTCGCTTCCGACTGATTTTTATTTTGCTCCTTTCGAAAAAATATTCAATGGTGTTTATCTGCTCGAGGATTTTAAGAATTATAAAATTTTCTTAATTCCGATAACAAGTTTTAATACAAATATCTCGGCGCAGCGAGGACAGACACGTGAAGTTGCCAGGGTTCAATCGCAGCAGCGACCGATCACCCGTAACTTTAGCGCAAGCCGTTCTTTAGGTTTTGGGTGGAAACTTACCGAGGGCGGTCTTACAAACATTTCGGGCGATTATTCTCTAAACATAGAAAGTATTCTCATGCATCTTGAAACCGATTCATTGGGTAATCAAAGATCGGTCAAGCAAATTTTAAGGGATATTTTTGCAACAAATAAAATAATAAATTTTGGTAGAGATGGACGTTACACACAGAGAATCCAAATAAATTCAAAACCTAAAATTCCTAATTTATTTGATGTTAATAAATATCTTGACCTCACATTCTCCTACGGCGTTACTTACGGATGGCAAAATAATTTTCAACAAGGTGATATCGGGAAAAGTGCCGGTTTCGATAATAATTTCAATTTCAGCACTAATTTTAGATTAAAAGCATTATCAGATCCTTGGTTTGTGTTAAAAGATGAACCAACTAAATCGGACAGGTTCTCCGTTAGTGGATTCCGTTCTCAACAAAGAGAAAAGTCGAAAGATGCTGATTTAGAAACTTCGCTCTCGGATACGGCTGAGTCTGTTCTGCAAGATTCCATACCAACACCCAAATCTAGTATCAATATCATTGCACAACTGAAAACCCTTGCAAAAATATTTGTTAAATATCCTGTTTTAGATTACGAAACAATTAACATCACTTATAGTCAAACAAACAGGGCTGGGCATAGTGGAGTAAGAGGCAATACGGGTTTAATGAACATGTGGGGGATTGCACCGTGGGGAAACCCGAACCCCGATTACGGTCCTTCAAGGTTGTATCAATTGGGTATAATTTCAGATCCGAGTGGTTCGCTGCAATATAAGTCCAAATCAGGTTTCCCGTTTTTTAAATTCGCCTTGCAACGAGGTTTGAGAGCAGCTAATGCAAATTTAAGCGACCAATATAATCAAACAAATCGAATTCAAATACGGACGAGCAGACCTTTATGGGAAGGTGCAACTCTTGACTTGAATTGGAATTTGTCATGGACGTTTAATAAAAATACAACATTATTAACTGACGCCGAGGGTGTTCCTACAATAACTTCTGTAGCAATCGGAGGAAGCGTTGAAAGATCATTCTTTTCTCTACCCCCTGTACTGTTATTCAAGATGCTAAAAAGCAATTTAGAAGAAGTAGGAAAAATTTATAACGCACGAAGAACTAACACATCAGACACAGCGCCGGATGATGTGAAGCTTGCCGAATCTTTCGAAAAAGGTATGGAAGCTTTACCGATCTTACGAAAAATTATTGGTCCATTGGCTCCACGGATGAATTACTCGTTACGATGGGACGGTTTAGAAAGAACCTTAAATATGACTTCAATATTTGACCGCGTCTCACTCGACCATTCATATATATCGGGATTTACCAAGCAGTGGCGTGGGAATCCGAATGGCGGAGAACGTACCGAAGCTGAACGTATTAATTACGGTTTCACCCCTTTGTTAGGTATTAACGCAACAGTTAAAGAATTTTGGAAAGGTAACCTCTCCACAACTTTGAGATATAATACAAACTCGTCTTACGATTTGAATCTTGCGGCGAGAAATATCCTTGGTACGCTGTCACAAGAAATGTCAATCTCACTAAGTTATTCACGCCGCGGCTTTGAAATTCCATTGTTTGGTCTATCGTTAAATAACGATATAGATTTCTCTGCTACTTATTCGTTGGTGCATAACTCACGCACAACCTACGAAGTTAATCAGTTAGAAACTAATCCCGACGGAAGGCCGTTGGAGGGAACAACAAGAACAATGTTCGAACCGAGGTTGAAGTATGTGTTAAGTTCAAGGATAAATGCATCAGTGTATTATCGCTACACGAAAGTCGCACCTGACGAAGGTGGCTCGCTCATACCGGGCACTACAACTAACGAGGGTGGGCTCGACCTAAGGATCGCAATTCAATAAATTTACAAGGATGATAAATAATGGTGCTATCAAAAGGTAAAATACTTTGGGTAGATGACGAAATTGAGCTTTTACGACCCCATATCCTCTTTTTAAAAGAGAAAGGTTTTGAGGTTGAAACTGCAACAAACGGCGAAGATGCTGTGGAGTTAGTAACTCAAAAAAGATTCGACCTTGTATTTTTAGACGAAATGATGGCTGGGATGGGTGGATTGCGAACTCTCTCCGAAATAAAAAGTATACGTCCCGAACTGCACGTCATTATGGTAACAAAAAGTGAAGACGAAGGATTGATGGAGAATGCTATAGGAGGGAAAATTAGCGACTATCTGACGAAACCTGTAAACCCGAGTCAAATTTTACTCACATGTAAAAAATTTTTAGAAAGTAAAAAAATTACAAGCGAATACGTTTCGCGCGATTATCTGAAAGAATTCAATGAAATCTCAACCTCAATTCTTTCTTCTCCTAACGAAAACGATTGGATTGATATATATTCAAAACTTGTAAATTGGTCGCTCGATCTCGACGTCCATCCCGAGCTAGGATTGAAAGAAACACTCAACGACCAATTTCGCACTGCAAATCTCGACTTCTCAAAATTTATCGAAAATAAATACAGAAATTGGTTAGAGCAGGGGAACAGACCCGTACTCTCGATTGATGTTATAGAAAAATATCTTTTACCAGAAATTCACAATACTAAATCGGTGTTCTTTTTCGTTATTGATTGTTTGCGACTTGACCAATGGATGGGAATGGAAACAATTTTGCGCGATTATTATAACATCAACCGAAAATTCTATTATTCAATATTACCTACAGCAACACCATATGCAAGGAACGCTATATTCAGCGGTTCTTGGCCCAGTGATATAGAACGCCGCTATCCCGAAATTTGGGAAAAGTGGGAGGACGACGACCATAGCCGTAATAAAAACGAAGGACATTTCTTAATCAGTCTTCTCGAACGCCGCAAGGCGAATATCAAACCAGACCCGAAATATGTAAAAATAATCGATCCCGAGTTCGGCAAAGGGATCGAACAAAATATTTTATCATATATGCAAAATAAACTTACATCGATTGTAGTTAATTTTGTGGATATGTTGGCGCACGGTAGATCTGATTCTCAAATATTAAAAGAAATTGCACCCGATGAATCGGCTTATAGATCGTTAACACAATCGTGGTTTAATCACTCCTCGTTTTTTAATATGTTGAAAACTCTTTCGACACAGAAAGGGGTCAAAGTTATTATCACGACTGACCACGGAAGCATCCGCTGTATGCGTGGGGCAAAAGTAATCGGCGACCGCGATGCTGCTACAAACCTACGCTACAAATTCGGACGTAACTTGAAAGTTGAAGATAAAAATGCAATCTTTATTAAAAATCCGTCCGATTATCGGCTCCCAAATCGCGGAGTTACCATCAATTATATAATCGCAAAAGAGGATTATTATTTTGTCTATCCAACCGATTATCATAAATACTTAGCACAATACAGGGACAGTTTCCAGCACGGTGGTATTTCGATGGAAGAAATGATTTTACCTTTCATTATAATGAAGCCTAAAATTTAAAAGCTCCACCCAAGTTAATAATTATGCTTAATAGTAAAAACGTTACGGATAATGAAGATGAAACTACGCGAATGGGTGTGAAATTTTCAAAAACTTATTTAAAAACAGGAGACGTTGTTGCCCTCTATGGTGAGTTGGGGTCTGGCAAAACTCGATTTGTCAAAGGTATTTGCAAGGGGTTGGGCTATTTAGAAAATGTCTCAAGTCCTTCTTTTACAATCGTTAACGAATACCTTACAAAATCTGTGAAGATATTTCATTTCGACTTTTATCGTGTCTCTTCGGTTTCCGAAATTATAGATATCGGTTTCGATGATTATATTCTCGACGATGGAATTTGCGTCATTGAATGGGCTGATAGAGCGATAGAACTTTTACCACCAAACAGATATGATGTTTATTTACGACTCGGCAATTCCTACACTCTCCGTGAAATCGAAATAAAGAAAATTTGTGGTGTCAGCAGATGAAAATTTTAGGAATTGAGACTGCTTCGATAGTTTGCGCAGCGGCAGTTGTTGAAAACCGGCAAATCCTTACTGAAAGCGCTTTAACGCAACCTCACATTCATTCTGAAAAATTAATGACGATGATCGACAACGTTCTTACTTTAAGTAAAGGATTTGATGCGATAGCTGTTTCGATCGGTCCAGGTTCATTTACAGGATTACGAATCGGATTGAGTGTTGCAAAGGGTTTGGCTTATGCTTCGGGAAAACCGATTATAGCAGTATCTACGCTTGAGGCATTGGCAAATAACTTGGTTCTAAACAATAAGGTAAGTGAAGGGAGTATTATATGTTCGGTGATGGATGCACAACGTGATGAATTTTATACCGCGATGTACCAGATACAAGATAGTGAATTGAGAATGTACTTAGAACCACAAGCACTCCGGTTTGATGTTTTTCTAAAGAATCTTGGCGGTGGCAAAATAAATTTTGTAGGCGATGGTTCGGAAAAATTGCAAAATCTGTTACTTGAAAGACAAGTTGAAAAAAATGATTGGCTTTTTTACGATCGAATAATTAACTTATGCAGTGCAGGTTCAGTTGCGTTATTAGGCGAAAATAAAGTTCTTCGTAACGAATTTGAAAAGTTTACCGAACTCGAGCCATTTTATTTGAAAGATTTTCAAACATTGGTGAAAACAAAGCCCGGTTAAATTAGCAACAAGTATTAGTAGTTTAGCATCACACAAAACAATCAATAAAAATCAAATATCGAATCCGCCTACAGCGGACGAAGTACGAATAATAAATGATGATTTATAAACAGGAGTAGAGCAATGGCATGGTTTAAACGTTCAAAAGATAGTATAGCGTCGGAAACGATAAAGAAAGAAATTCCCGACGGTCTATGGACTAAATGTGAAAGTTGCAGCGAGATATTACACCGCACTCAGCTTGAACAACTATTATTCACATGTCCAAAATGTAATTTCCACTTCCGAATTGGCAGTAAAGAATATCTCGCATTTCTGATGGATGAAGGAACCTTCAAAGAAATGGATTCTAAAATGAAATCGAAAGATCCTCTGAAATTTATCGATTCAAAACCGTATAAAAATAGGATTAAAGATGTTATCGCTAAAACCGGCTTGAACGACGCCATTAGAACAGGTGTGGGAAAGATAAATGGAATTGAAACGGCGTTTGGATGTATGGATTTTAGTTTTATAGGTGGAAGCATGGGTTCGGTTGTCGGTGAGAAAGTCGCCCGTCTGACTGAACGTGCAAGAAAAGATCGGATACCATTAGTAATTATATCTGCAAGCGGCGGTGCGCGTATGATGGAGGGTGCACTATCACTTATGCAGCTTGCAAAAACAAGTGGAAGACTCGCACAGCTTGCCGATGCGGGGATTCCTTTTATTTCTGTAATCACTGATCCTACAACCGGTGGTGTAACTGCAAGTTATGCTATGCTTGGCGATGTAAATATTGCCGAACCTGGCGCTTTAATTGGGTTTGCAGGTCCTCGGGTAATTCGACAAACAATCGGAAAAGATTTGCCCTCCGGTTTTCAACGCTCCGAGTTCCAGCTTGAACACGGTTTCGTAGATGTCGTAGTTCATCGTAAAGATTTAAAAGAGACGATTACAAAGTTATTGAAAATGATGATTGTTGGAAAAAAATAGGCTAATTTTATTTTATGCAAGTTATTACATCTATTTCTGAAATGCAGCAATATTCAGAGAAAATGCGCTCGAGCGGTTGTCGCATCGGAGTAATTCCGACGATGGGCTATCTTCATAAAGGTCACTTAACCTTGATCCGCTTAGCAAAAGAACATGCTGATTTTATCATCACAACTGTATTCGTAAATCCAACCCAATTTTCTCCTGAAGAAGATTTCGAAACATATCCTCGCGATCTGGATAGGGATATCGCTATGAGTAAATCAGCTGGCAGTGATGTGGTTTTCACACCCACTGTAAACGATATGTATTCCGCCGATCATCTTACTTATGTGAATGTAGAAAAAATTACTTCACTGCTCGAAGGAAAATTCAGACCTACACATTTCCGTGGTGTTACGACTGTCGTAGCAAAATTTTTTAATATAACGAAACCACACGTCGCTGTTTTTGGACAAAAAGATGCTCAACAGGTGGCTGTTATCAAGAAAATGGTTAAAGACTTAAACTACGATGTTGAAATAATCGTTGCACCGACTGTGAGAGAATCAAACGGACTTGCGATGAGTTCAAGAAATGTCTATATCGCTAACGGTGAAAAAGACGAAGCAGCCGTACTCTATAAATCTCTTAGACTTGCAGAAAGTCTGGTCAGAGAAGGAGAATATTCTACAAAAATTATCAAATCTAAAATGACAGATCTTATATTAACGATTCCCAAAATAACGATAGAATATATTTCTTTCACCGATGAATCTACACTTGAAGATGTTGAGTCGGTTTCTTCTGCGCCTGTCTTGGTTTCTCTTGCAGCTCGTTTTGGTAAGGTACGACTTATTGATAATATCATAGTGAGTAATATAGAGAAAAAATAATTCTTAGTTGTCGAACACTGAATAATGATTGACGAATAACAAATGACTATTCACAAAACGAATCTAGCTGTTGTTATCATGGCTGCGGGTAAAGGTACTCGCATGAAAAATCCTAATATGGCAAAAGTGATGTACGAAATCGGCGGTAAACCGATGGTAGATCAGGTTGTAATTTTGAGCCGGAAGTTAAAGCCATCCCGAATTTTATTAATTGTAGGATGGCAAAGAAATTCGATTGTCAGTTATTTTTCTGAACAAAAAGATGTGGAGTTTGTCGATCAAATTGAACAATTAGGTACAGGTCATGCGGTAATGCAAACAACAGAAAAGCTAAAAGATTTCGATGGTGATGTACTTGTACTTTCGGGCGATGTTCCTCTTCTTACTTTAAAAACACTCGAGAATCTGATATCTTTACACCGGAACGATAATGCGATGGCTACTATTTTAACAACCGAATTGACAAATCCTACAGGTTATGGTCGAATAATAAGGAACACGGATGGAAAAGTTGTAAAAATAGTAGAACAAAAAGATGCGAATAATGAGGAGTTAAAAGTTATTGAAATTAATTCGGGAATTTATATGTTTAATAAGCTGAAGCTCTTTGATGCGTTGAAACATATCAAACCAACCAATACTCAAGGGGAATATTATTTGACTGATGTTTTTGAATATTTTTGGAAGAACAATTGGTCGGTTTCTGCTATCAAAGCTCAAAACACGGTAGAAGTAATGGGCATCAACGACTTGAAACAGTTAGAGGAAGCCCGCAAAATTTTTGAGCTAATTAAAGGTTGACAATAAAAGCTAATTTATGTATAATTATAGTGATGCAAAGAAAGGAAAACTATGAAAACACTAAATATTATCGTCGTTTTACTTCTATCGTTAGTTGTTACAATACAGTCGTTTAGTCAATACAAATCGCAACATCCCGAACAGACGAGCGTAACTCAATCGCTCATTCGTACTGCTCCGAATCTCGGCGGATTATTGAATTGGTTCAATTCCGAAAATTTTCATATGAGCCATAACTTTTCGATGCAATACATGGCTGGTGGCGGGATGGGGCTTTCGTTGGCTTCATACACGAACAGTATGTTCTATCAGGTTTCTGACCCGTTAAACTTCCGATTGGATGTTAGCTTGATGGGGTCACCGCTTGGTTCATATGGCATGAACAACAATGCGAACTTTAATAAACTTTTTATTAGTCGCGCAGAAATTAACTACCAGCCGTGGCAAAATTTTCATTTCCAATTGCAATACAGGCAATTACCATTCAGCAGCTACGGTTATTATATGCCGTATCATTGGTACACAGCACCTACAAATTTATTGGGCGAGTAAGGGAAGTAAGGAGTTAGATATAAAAAGGAAATCTACAACAACAAAAAATTCTAATTCAAGAAAATCGAGGCCGATATTTACCTGGTTGCTCAACATTTTGATTGTAATATTGGCAGTATTTGTAGTTTATTTTTCATATGCATTCATATCAAGGCAAATACCTACCGAGTCTAAAGAACCTCCATCACTCGTAATCGACACAACCCATCAAGTTATTCAGATTGAAATCTTGAACGGTTGCGGAATAAAAGGTACAGCTTCCAAGTTTCGATTGTTTCTTATGTCACACGGCTTCGATGTAGTTGATGTGCGTAATTATAAAAGTTTCGATATTCAAGAAACTCTCGTGATTGACAGAATTGGGAATCTGTCGAACGCGGATGGAGTAGCAAAATCTCTCGGTGTCTCCAAGAAAAATGTAATTCAACAAATCAACCCCGATTATTTTGTCGCCGTATCAGTAATAATCGGAAAAGATTATAATCAACTTAAACCTATGATATAAGGAGGATTATTGTCACCAAAAACTTTAGCAAAAAAAATTGCACAATTAACTTTCACTAAAAAAGCCAACGACGTGATGATAATGGATTTGAAAAAAATAACCGACATAACAGATTATTTTGTTCTATGCTCAGCAGATTCCGATACGCAAGCTAAAGCCATTGCCGATGCAGTTTTAAACGGAACTGAAAAGAATGATATAAGGGCTTGGCGAACTGAAGGATTTTCTGAACGTCAATGGATAATTTTAGATTATGTAGATGTGGTCGTTCACATCTTTCAAAAAGAAATTAGAAAATTTTATAATTTGGAAAGATTATGGGGGGATGCAAAAATCGAAGTTTTAGAAGACAAGCCTAAATCAACCACAAAAAAATGTGTAAAACTGGACAAGGTAAAAGTTGAGAGAGTATCTAAGAAATAAATTACAAATTGCATTAGCTACCTTTGGGAATGATATAGATAAAACAATAAAGTTAGATAAACCCCGGCAGCCGGAGCATGGTGACCTCACGACAAACATCGCAATGGTCACAGCACGACGACTCGGCAAAAACCAACGTCAATTTGCTCAAGAACTTATAGGTAAATTACACCTCGACTCTATTTATATCGATAAAGTTGAAATTGCTGGTTCTGGTTTTATTAATTTTAAATTCACAAATAAATATTTTATCGAACGACTTTCTGTAGTACTTAAAAATCCATCGAATTACGGAAGGGTGAATATTGGTGAAGGCAAAAAAACTCAAGTAGAATTCGTAAGCGCCAACCCAACAGGTCCACTAACAGTCGGACACGGACGAGGTGCGGTTTTAGGCGATACAATTGCAAAGCTACTCGAATGGACAAATCACGACGTTACCCGCGAGTATTACTTCAACAACGCTGGCCGACAGATGCGTATTCTCGGCGATTCCGTCCGCTTACGATATCTTGAATTAATAAGTGAAACCGTTGATTTTCCGATCGATTATTATCAAGGGGAATATATAAAAGAAATCGCTCAGCATCTCGTAGACAAGTATCAGGATTCGCTTAAAGAAAAAAGTGTAGAAGATATTTTTAAGCAATGTGCCGAAGACGAGATATTCGGCGATATCAAGCGGACTTTAAAACGACTCGGTATTGAGTTTGATGTTTTCTTCAACGAGAAATCTCTCTATGATAATGGGAGTATCGAAGAAGTTATACAGGAATTCAGGAATAAAGGATTAGCATATGATAAGGATGGAGCAGTCTGGTTCAAAGCATCTGTGTTTGGCGGAGGGAAAGACAAAGTTATTGTAAAAAGTACCGGCGAGCCAACTTACCGTTTGCCCGATATTGCTTACCACAGAAATAAATTTAATCGAGGGTACGAGCTTGTTATAGATTTATTGGGCGCTGACCACGTAGCTACTTATCCCGATGTTCTCGCCGGTTTAAAAGCGCTTGGCTTAGACGAGAAGAAAGTTAAAGTTTTAATTCATCAGTTTGTTACTATTGTTCAGAACGGCGAAATCGTAAAAATGTCCACACGCAAGGCAAACTTTATCACACTCGATGAACTGATTGATGAGGTTGGTGCGGATGTCGTTAGATACTTTTTTATTATGAGAAGTATGGACAGTCATTTGAATTTCGATTTGGGATTGGCTAAAACCCAGTCGGACGAAAACCCGGTTTACTATTTGCAGTATGCTCATGCGCGCATAGCGAGTATAATTCGTTATGCTGAAAGTGAAGGAGTTGATGTAACAGCACCGGCAAATTTAAACTTGTTAGATAAAACCGAAGAAATTGATTTGATAAAACAATTGGAACAATTTCCGGATATCGTCGAATCTTGTGCCCTTACGTTCGAGCCGCACCGTCTTGCAGACTATTTGCATAATTTAGCCGGCTTATATCATAAATTTTATCACGAACACCGTGTTGTTTCCGAAGATAAACGACTTACCGCCGCCCGTATAGCACTATGCCTCGGTACAAAAATAGTCTTGAAAAACGGGTTTGTTATTTTAGGGATTACAGCGCCGGAGAAGATGTAAACGAAAAGAAGGGTTTAATCGAGTATTGTCCACCAGAAGCGCCCGCCAGCCATCTGTCGGGCTGGGATCAGCCTTCGGCTGAGAGTGTTGGATAAAAAATTGAAATTGTATTATCAATTGATATCGCTCATCCTCCTTGAATACCGGATGAGGTTGAGTGTTAATATAAAGAAGTGCTTTCATAGTGCTAATATTTTCTTATATTTCACATACTTAAGATAGTTCACGGGCGAGGTGGTAACACAAAAATAATTACATACAACTGGGTGTACAACAATCGCGTTTGCTTACTCGGAATAATTTACGATGTGAGAATTACATAATCTTCGATAAGTTCAAACACGAGTTGCATGATGAAATTGGAAATTATTCATTTTGGGTTTTAAATTTCCTAACGATGAGATTATTATTTTGTGGGTGGAGTAAATTTGGTTTAAGTCACATCTCAAATAGTATCCAGATTTTTGCAAATATATTAGAACTCAAAAAAGAGCGTAATACAATTGATGCTTTGAATAATTCGATCGAAATCGGATGAAATATTTCGTATCAATAACGTCAGCTTAAGCTGACCTTTAGATTCCTTCAATCGAGGATTATATTCCGGATGATTTTGAAATTTTTTAACTAATTTATTTAAATTTGAATCAGTCCCGTCTTCATTTCCATAAAAATCCAAGTCATCTTTATCCGGCAGTGTAATCGATAATTGTGCCCCCCTTAATTCCACACTCTGAATCCTGTATCGAGCAGCGATAATTCTTAATCCAATAATTTGTAATAAATTTTCCACTTCAGGCGGATATTCGCCGAACCTGTCCCTGAGTTCCGATCTTA
>JBBINX010000050.1:0-17011 GCA_037443685.1 Ignavibacteriales bacterium | reverse complement strand
ATACTGGGACGCATCGTGGATTGCAAATGATACTGTATCTACGATGTAGCCGGCAGGTATTAGTGTCCTTTGTATTAACCGGCTCGTTACACCCTTAAGCTCAGCTTTATACGGATAATCACCCTTATCAGATTTTTCAAACCCGTCTTTTAGAGCTGTACCATCATCATCAACTACAAGTACAATTCCTTTGGTTGATATTATTGCAAATTTATTTAATCCATCCGAAGGATTGTATGTGATATTTCGATTCGTCGATTTATCACGTGCTACTATTTTATAGAATAGTGAATCGCCGATTTGAACTTGCGAAGTATCCAAATTCCAAACAGCTTCCCACAAATTTCCTGATAAATTAACCAAATAAAATTTCCCGCTTAATGCAGGAATATTTTTGTAATATTCGATCCAAGCAGAATCAATTCCCATATTATCTGTTATTGTCGCTTTGACGGTTGTGGGCCAACGTAATTTGGGTTGATTACGAATTGCCGAGTGGGTAATTACAGGAAATTCTGTGTCGGGAATAAAATTAAATTTAAAGAAACCGGTTGCGGGTGTGAATCCGACATTGGCATTGCTCGAATTATCGCGAGCAAAAACTTTATAACTCACCGAATCCCCTAGAACGAAGAAAGAAGAATCTCTATTAAATAATCCTTCATAGAGACTTCCACTAACCAAATTCAAACGAAATTTGTAAACTGTCGGGACATCATTTTTGGTCCACTCTACCCATACTGAGTCAATGCCTATATTATCAGTAACAATGGCACTTACTTTAGCTGGCCACATTTCCCGGTATTGATTTCCGAGAGGAGTAGAAGTTACTACTGGTGGTGTATTATCAATTCCAACTTCGAAAGAATGGAACGCCGAAGGTGCACCGCCGGGATGACTTGAAAAACCGCCCGCATTATCTTTTGCATAAATATAATATCTATACGTAGCCGGCAGACTGTTACCGGGAATATTTGCTGTAAAATTATTGCCGCTGGTATTAGTCATTAAAACTGAATCTGTAAAAGATGAGCCCCTTCCCCAATACACTTTTATATTATTTAAGTCAAGGGGTATCGAACTGCTTATCTCTGCAGTAACTGTGTATGGTCCATTTAAATTTTCTGTGTTAGGTAATTTGGTATGATTTATAGTTGGACCGAAAATAACTTTCGCTGTGTAACCTTGATGCCAACCTGTGCGGTTGTCGTTCCATACGGGCCAAACGATGCCATTCAATGCCGCGATATCTATATAGTCGCCCATATAACCGGTTGCTAATCCAGTAATAGACTTAGGTAAAAAATTTCTATCACTAATTTTAATATCTTCAAAAGTTAAACCGCCATCAAGTGACCGAGAGATATAAACGCATGCTGAATCGTTAGAAGGAAACTCTCTGCTATCATAATAAACTACATAAACGGCACCAGTAGCAGGATCAACTGCCACAGACGGATACCACTGGTCTTTATTCACATCGGCTGTATTAACACGAATTGGGCTTGACCAGTTCGCTCCACCATTTGTTGACCTGAGTAAAAATATATCTGGTGCAGTGGGATTCTTTGCCGGATACACAATGTAAATATTACCTCGATTATGTGTCTCGCTGCGATCAACATCTATAGCCGGGAAACTACTTACTCTTATCGTGTTCCCACCCTTTACAAGATTACCGCGAATATCCAGAACGTTTGTTGTTGTGAATATTGGAGTAGAGAAAGTTACACCCCCGTCGGTCGATTTCGTAAAACCTACATTACTTGATGTTAGCGAACTTGTGATATAATTTGACCAAGTAGCATATACTTCGCCATTCGGTCCAACCGCAAGGTTAACACCTTGATCTAGATAGTTTTGAGTACCGCTAATATTTACAGTCGGATTTGGAGTAAATGAATCCCCCTGATTGGTAGAACGACCAAATCTAATCCTTCTATAAGCCCCACCTGTCGAATTGAAGTCAGTATATGCTACATAGATATTACCGACATACGGACTTGAAGGGTTCACATCTACAGTCATCCAGTTTTTATCTTCATCAATCCCCGGATCTGGGAGCGAGACAAAATTTGACCAAGTAGTTCCCATGTTTGTAGATTTTGTTACTACAATATCACCCGAGGACGAACTATAAAATATTGTATTGAAGTAAAGATTACCATTGAGGTCAATAGCGGTAACCGGATCAGATGTATATTTAGAAAAACCTCCGACTACATGAGGTGGAAGTGTATCGGAGCCGTACCATGATGTTCCACCGTTTGAAGTGATATACCATCCCTGACTCAGCCAGTTCACTGTCGGATTACCTGCTGCATTCGATCCTGCAAAAACTATATTAGGATTCGTAGGATGTGTACATATTGCCATTTCGCTTTGTGTGGAAGCTGGATTAGGCCACATTCTTACATTTGGTCCAATTGTTACTTTTCCAGTTTTTGTCAAGTACTCTTTATATTCTGTAGAAGGTGGAATATCCTTAAACTCAGAAATATCGACTGTCTCACCAGTAGGTTTAAGGATTGTTTTAGGAAATGACCATCTCTCATCAGCAACCTGAGAAAAGGTGGTGATGCAAGTTACTAAGGTTAATAATATCAGATTTAAAAAAGTATAAAATCTTTTTAGATTAAAAATTGTTAAAAAATACATAATATCCCTCTTACTTTTATGTTAAGATTATTTTAGAAGACATCTGGTTGGTTCTTAATTAAAAGAAGCAACATATTAGATTATTTGATTGGACAAGCTTAAATTTTTTAATTTTTATCAGTTTTATATAATGAAATATCTACTTATTGTCAAGTGATTTTTTATTTTTTTTTAAAAAGTTGGGGGGGTAGATTCCCGCACTATTTTTTTTATTGACTATCCATGATGAAATCTTTATATTTCGATGAGATTTCACTATAAGACTCATATTTAAACGAAAGAATACAATGATAGCTGTTTTAATTTTCTATATACACGTTGTTGCGATTGTAGCAATATTTACTATAAGGTGGCAACAATCTGGCACATTAGACGGGGTGTTATCAGCAGGATTTATGTTATTGATTTTCGGTGTAGGTTGGTCTGTGTCAACTGTTATCCTCAAATTCTTTTTTGATGCAAAGGGGTTGGGAACTTGGTTCGACCGCGATACAATGTCGTTAGTTTTATTAACCTTGATAGAGGGATTTTTTTATTACGCTTATGCTAAAAGTGAACGACAAAAAATAGTTTGATTATTTTAATCTATCAATTACGTAACCAGCATCAAAGGAGTTCGACAACTTTTGTGCAACTTTGAGAGCTTCATTTTTAGTTTCAAATCTTCCGATGCTCACCCTATACCATTTGCCACCGATTCGATCATCTTTCTCTGTAATTAGAGAAATATAACCTGCATCTGTCCAACGTTGTGCTGCTTTTACAGCATTTGTTTTATCTCGGAAAGAGTAAATAAAAATAGCATATTCTCCCGTCGCAGTTTCTGTTGTTTTCTCTTTCAGTTTTTTTTCAATTTCATTTACTACTTCGTTTGGGTTTTGAATTTCGGTCACTGCTGGTGCTTCAACTACCTGTGGCTGGACGGTACTCTCATCTGGGGGTGATATAATTTCGGTAGGTTGTTCTTTGGTTACATTAGTAACTGAAACTTTCTTCTCCCACAATTTTATGTATCCAAATTGACTCAATAAATAAACTCCAACCGCTATCAGAATAACAGCGCCTACAATAACTAACACAGGCAAAGTTTTTCCCCTCCCGCTAGACATTGGTTGTTTCTTAAAGGGTGTAAGTGGTTGTGGTTTCATTCTCGATCGTAAATCATCCTTGATATTTAAATTTGGCATATTTAACCTCTTCAGTTATAAATGTTTTTCCTTTATATTTTCAGCTACAATCTAATATAAAGTATTTTTTAAGTCAAGTTTTTAATAATATTATATATCATAAGTGTCATAGTTAATTTTTCATCCATCTTACTCATTTTTAAGGTTTCGTCGGCCAGTGTCAGTTCATTGAAAGCATTTTCAATTTCAGTCAGTTTGTAGTTTGAAGCTGCCGATACGAAATTCTGAACAAAATATTTATTTATCTTGAATAGATTCGCCATTTCGGTTTCGGATCGGAGTGATGAACCTTTAAGTATCCACAATTTTTGAAAAAACTTAGTCAACATTGCAATCGTTCCGATAGAGTTTTCACCATTCTCCATCATAATTTCTAGAATCGTAACCGCTTTCGAAATATCTCTTTGTCCAATCGCATTCTGCAGTGCGAAAATATTGTAAGATTTGGAAACCCCTACCACAGAACTAACGTCGTCTTCTTCGATTGTTAATTTATCACCCAAGTAAATCGAGAGTTTTTCCAACTCAGTATGAATTTCTCTCATCGAATTGCCAACGTATTCAGCCAACAAATGTGTAGCTTCTTCTGAAATATTTTTCTCAAAAACCCGCGCATGATTCTGTATCCATGCCGGTACCTGATTATCATAAAGAGGTTTAAACTCAACGACTGTTCCATATTCTTTTATTGCTTTTGCAATTGTCGTTCTGTTATCTAACTTTGTGCCTATCATGATCAGCAATGTAGTTTGCGACGGATTCTGGAGATAACGAAGCATGATCTCTTTATTATTTTCGCTTTGTATCAGTTTATTAAAATCCCTTACTACCAGAACACGCTTTTCTGATATCATCGGATAAGCCGATGCATAAGCTACTACTTCTCTAACATTGATGGAACCACCATCTATCATATCTAAATTAAATCCCTTAAGGGATTCATCAATATTTTTTTCAATCAGGAGTTTAACCATTTCTTCAATCAAAAAATCTTCTTCACCAAAAAAATAATATAGCGGTTTAACATCATTCCGAAGGATGGATGATTGCAGATCTTTGACGGTTATTTCTTCTGATTTTTCCTTGACCATGATCCAAAATTAATTTTTGGAATTTATTATATTTTTTCTTCTTAAATAAAAATAGAAGGGAACGCCACTCAATATAATAACTAAACCAAAGCCGGAATTCCGTACATCTCCTACGAAAATGTAAATAATAAAAAAAAGAGCTGCCAATATATATAATAGAGGAACAACTGGATAACCCCAGGTTTTATAAGGTCGTTCAACATCGGGCATTTTTTTCCGCAAAACAAATAGGCCTGATACAGTTAAAACACCGAATAAAAGCGATGCAAAAGCTGTGTAAGTTAGCAGGTCGCTGTAAGTTCCCGTCAATGTTAGTATACAAGCCCAAACACACTGGTATGATAGAGATATTGCCGGTGTGCTGAATCTCGGGCTTATCTTTTTTGCTTTTTCGATAAAGAGTTTGTCTTTAGCCATAGCGAAATAAACGCGAGGACCTGCAAGTATTAAACCGTTGTTACAACCGAATGTAGAAATTAAAATTGCCGACGTAATGAATATCAAACCAGCTGGACCTAAAATGATACTCGCCACTTCCGCGGCAATCCGATTATCAGCAACGACAGCCATTTGTTGAATAGGAACTATATAAATGTATGCGATTGTAGTTAGGGTATAAACGAGCATAGTAATCGAAGTTCCCAAAATAAGAGCACGTGGTAAATTGCGGTGCGGATCTTTTATCTCTTCAGCGGCAAATGTAACACTATTCCACGCATCGTAGGCAAAAAGGGCTTTCGACATCGCTACGGCGAAAGCTGCGAAAAAAGTCATACCTAAAACTTCCGGTACAACAGGTGTAATTAGGGGACTAAAATTTTTTATTGAACCATTTCCAACAACAAAGGCGACGGTAATTAAAAAAGAAAGTGCAGCAACCTTAGAGATTGTAAAAATATTTTGTATAGTGGCTCCAAGTTTTACACCAAATATGTTTATTGCAGTGAGGATAATAATACTTACGATAGCAACGACTTGCACACTGTTTAAACTGACATTTCCGAAGGTGAACAAAATATTGTTTTCGGAAAGCGAGGGGACAAAAACGCCTAAATATTTTGCGAAAGCAACCGCAACAGCAGCGATAAAACCCGTTTGTATTACAAGGAATAAAGTCCAACCATACAGGAAACCCCAAATCGGTGAGTATGCTTGACGTAGAAAAACATACTGCCCGCCTGAACGGGGCATCATCGCTGCAAGTTCAGCGTAACTTAAACTCGCGAACACCGTCAGTACTCCGCCAATTATCCACAATAACACGATTAAGCCAGGTGTCTGTAAATATCCCGCCATCAACGACGGTGCGATGAAAATACCCGAACCAATCATAGACCCAATTACAAGTGTGGTGGCATCTAATAGGTTTAAGCTACGTTTAAGTTGACCGTTTTTTTCTGCCATTATTTACTTTTCTCTGCAGCCTTAGCGTCCTTGAGATACACTTTTTGCATCACGACATCTTTTTTGGGCCTATCTCCCGGCTTTGTAGTTTCAACTTTTCCAATCGCTTGAACGACATCCATCCCTTTAACGACTTTTCCAAATACCGAATGCCTGCCATCAAGATGTGGTGTAGGAACCAGTGTAATAAAAAATTGGCTTCCGTTTGTATTCGGGCCTGCATTTGCCATTGATAAGATGCCAGGACCGTCATGTTTTAACTTCGGGCTGACTTCATCCTCAAACGGTTTGCCCCATATGCTCTCGCCGCCGCGGCCTGTTCCGGTGGGGTCGCCACCTTGTATCATGAAATTTGCAATAACGCGATGGAAAATAATTCCATTGTAATAACCCTTCTTAGTCAAACCTATAAAGTTCTCGACAGTCTTAGGCGTTTCTTTTACAAAGAGTTCTATCTCAATAATCCCCATTGATGTTTCCATTATGACTACGGGGTTACTTATTGCTTTAAGTTCCATTTTTTTCTCCTTTTGTTTTTTACTTTTTTCCTGTCCAATTGCAAAAACAACCGACACAGTTAAAAGTATTATGATAATTGATTTTAATGTTTTCATTTTTTATCCTTTCTAATTTTTTGATAATTTATAATTAACCGATGAAAAATAGTCCCAATATTCCTACAATGAAACAATAATAAGCAAACCAACTGAATTTTTGCTTTTGTATAATGCTTAATACTAATTTAATCGCGATGTATCCAGATATTGCTGAAACGATAGTGCCTGCAAATAAAACAAAAAACTGGTCGTTACGGATTGGTACCTCTAACAGCTCTTTGGTTTCCATTATCGTCGCACCGAAAATAACAGGCAACGACAACAAAAACGAAAAACGGGCTGCTTCTGCGGATGAAACACCTGAAAAAAGTCCGCTGCTAATAGTTATTCCCGAACGTGAAATACCAGGAATAATTGCGACTGCTTGAGCAAATCCGATAACAATTGCTGATGCCAAACCGACTTTTGAGTCTTTTCGCGGATTAGAAAATTTTGTAAGAAACAAAATTAATCCCGTAATCAGTAACATTACTGCAACAAATTTGGGGTCATTAAATAATAATTCAACGTCGTTCTTAAACATCAAGCCGATTATTCCAGCCGGCAATGACCCGATGAATATATACACTGCAATCCTAAAGTGGTAATTTTCTTTATATATAGATTTAATTTTAAACGGGGATGAAATCACCTGCACGATCGATAAAATTATTAGACGTATATCTTTCCAAAACATTGCGATAACACTTATCAGTGTACCGAAGTGGACGAAAACCTCGAAAGCAATATCCGGTTGGTGTATTATGCCCAACAGTTCCTGCCCAAGAACTAAATGCCCCGAACTGCTGATTGGTAAAAACTCTGTCAATCCTTGTACGATTCCTAAAATTATCGCATCGATTAAGCTCAAATATCCTCCTGTTAATTGATCAGGCGATTGAAATAATAGTCACCGCGAGCACCATTCCGAACTCGTTTCGAAATCTGACTCATTATTAGACCCTGAACCAAGTTTAGAATGACTATTTCAATAGCCTGAATATTATTCATCTTTTTGTTTCATTACTTCTGTAATTTTCAAATTATCTCTTAAGAAAAAATAGATTCCGAGCATTGTGACTCCGATGAATCCGATTGCGTGAGTAACGGCGGCATAACTGCGGGCTAAGTCGTCTTCGACGCCATAAAGCTGGGTTAAAGTTTGAATTGTAAAATAATGATACGGACCGGTAGCACCCGGTGTAGGAATTAAGATTCCGATGCTCGAAATTGCTTGTACGACCAGCGCCGACCCCATATCAAGATTATATTTTTCAACAAGTCCGAAAGCATAAAAAGGTAAATACATCATAATAACATATAAGCCCCAAATTAGAATTGTTGTAAAAATAAATATCAAATAATTTTGAGAACTTTTAAAAAAGAGAAACCCATCCAAGAAAGAATGAGTGATGTGTTCGATTAATTTCGACCTGCGTTCAGAAACATTCTTTGTGAAATATTTTAATATTTTAATAACTATATCGCGGCGCACCATTAAAAAAATAAATAGTCCGAAAAAAATTAATGTTCCGATAGTAATCCAGATACCCATCTCAGTAAGCCAAGGGAACGTTTCAGCTAACGGACCCGAATAAACAAGGGGAATAAGCGCAATTAAAATCATAAATGAGATAACGTCGAGAATTCTTTCGACAAGCACCGTTCCGAATGCAGCGCTTCGCGAAACTCCCTCAAATTTATTGATAGCGTAAGGTCTGACAAACTCACCAGCCCGTGGAGCAACGTTATTCATCATATAACCAATGATGAGAGAAGAAAACAGGTATCGAAAAGCAAGATCTCGTTTCACTGGTTCTAACAAGTAGCGCCATCGCCAAGCGCGAATCCCGTGACTGAGGAGTAAGATGGGAAACATCGCGAGCACCCACAAATAATTCGCATTTGATAAAATCTCTAATAGGTTACCGAAATCGGTACCTTTAAAAGCAAAATACAAAAAACTCACAGTTAATATCGAACTGATGAAGTACCTTAGAAAAGTTTTTATTTTGGGGTTCATACGGACATTTATCGCAGGTCTATGGTATCTGTCCCCTCGGGAATTTCAAATTTGAAAATATTATCCGAGACGCCGGTGTTCAATTTGATAGAGTTGATTAGGTAGAGGTTCACGTTGTCGCTCACGTCTGTAATCTCAATTTTTCGCATCAAGTAATCGTCGAGGTCTATCCATACCTTCATTGCTTTAATTAATGATCTGCTTTCTTTAGGTGTCAACTTTATAACGGCCGTTTTTTTTCCGAACAGCTTTTCATCTCCTATAAAGATAGTGTTAAAATTTTGAGGCACATTAATTAAGACACGGTCAGGAGAGAACGATTTAGGATCTTCTTTATATTTATCTATTATCACTTGGTTGTTCGGATGAGAATATGACCAAACTGTTTTACCGTCGGTTACAATAGTTTGTTGGTCCATTTCTATCCTGTATTTATTACCTTTTTTCATTATTAGAGAACCCTGAAAGGATTGTTCCATCTTTGAGACCGCGAACGTTATATTCTGTACGAATTCAGCCGTCACATCCTTTATTGTTTTGTATTTCTTCTGAACTTTAGATAATATCTGTTCAGATTTATCAGCAAATACCAAATTACAAACTAATAAAATTGCAGAGACTACTATGAGAAATTTTTTCATCCTAATGTCCTTAAAATTCCTAAAAGTTCTTCTTCATTTTCTACCAAAACTTCACGTGCCTTGCTTCCGTCGAAAGGACCAACAATTCCAGCAGCTTCTAATTCATCTATCATCCGTGCGGCACGGGAATATCCAACTTTCAATCTCCGTTGTATTAACGACACCGAACCTTGTTGGTGCCTGACCACCAAGTAAGCAGCTTCTTCAAATAGTTCATCGCGATCATCTGCCGAAGCGCTGGTTCCGTTTTTCCTTTTCTCTATGATTGACGGAAGTTTGAACGGTTTGCTATATCCTTTTTGTTTTGCGATATGGTCAACTACTGCTTCCACCTCATCAATGGAGATATAAACGTTCTGAATACGAATTGGTTTCGGACTACCCGACGGTAGGTAAAGCATGTCGCCGGTACCTAAGAGTTGGTCGGCACCATTCATGTCCAAGATCGTTCGCGAATCGGTCTTCGACGCAACTTGGAAAGCAATGCGGGCCGGGAAGTTTGCTTTTATGACTCCCGTTATCACATCTACCGAGGGCCTTTGCGTGGCAAAAACCAGATGAATACCAACCGACCGAGCCATTTGAGCAAGTCGCGCAATCGGTTCTTCTATTTCACGTGCAGCAGTAATCATCAAATCAGCGAGTTCATCTATTATTACAACAAGGTATGGCATTTTGCTGTGTTTGATTTCGGGTGTAGATGTCAACCTGCCTTGTTTGATCCTTTCGTTATAATCACCGATGTTGCGGACTCCAGCTTTAGAAAGTTTATCGTATCTTTTTTCCATTTCCACCTCAACACTTTTTAAAATCGAGACTGCATTCTCGGTTGATGTAACGATATCTTCTCTGAAATCGGAAGAAACTGCCAGGAAGTGATTTATTAATTTCTTATACGGCGTCAGTTCTATTTTCTTTGGATCGATGATAATAAACTTCACATCTGATGGGTGGAGTTTATATAATAAACTGATGATTATTGAATTAATTCCGATGCTCTTGCCGGAACCTGTTGCTCCTGCAATAAGCAGATGTGGCATTTTACTTAAATCATCTGTAAAAATTTCACCTGAGATAGTTTTACCCATCGCCAATGGGAGGACTGCCTGAGATTCTCTGAACTTGGAAGAATTGATCACACTCCTGATATTTACTATCGAAGGATTTCGGTTTGGTATCTCTACACCAATAGTCCCTTTTCCGGGAATCGGTGCGATGATGCGGATTCCTTTAGCGGATAATGCTAAAGCGAGGTCATTCTCTAAACTTACAATTCTACTTATTTTTACGTCTGACGCAGGTACAAGTTCATAGAGCGTAACGACAGGACCGGGAGTAACACTAACGCTTTCCAAATCAATTCCGAAATTGGCTAACTTTGCCCGAAGTTGTTCACCATTCGCTTTGAGTTCTTCATCATTAATAATTTCGGTTTGCTTCGAAACGTCTAATAGCTCAACGGATGGAAAAATGTAATCTATATTTTCTTCTTCTTCACTATCGGTTTTGGATATAGGTTTCGGAGTAATCTTTACTACACGCGGTTTTTCATCCTGTTCTTCTTTCGGTTCTTCTTCTTCTTCAGGAACGTTAAAAATGATTTCCTTTTTAGTTTTGTGTATTACGGTTTCTTCGATTTCTTCGGTCTCTTCATTTTCTTCGGTTACGATATCGACTATGTTATGCTTAACTTTTTTACCCGAAAACCAGTTAAGGATTCTATCGAATGTGGATTTTATTCTGTCTATTGATTTATGAATATCCAAATCGACTGCTAACACTAAAATGATGAGTAACGCGGCAAAAACAATTAAAGCAGCTCCCGCTTTTCCAATCAATTTTGTGAGAATGTCTCCGAGAAAGGCACCCACTAAACCACTCCATTCTCTATCGAGAGATTGAAAAATTTGATTGGTTACACCCATAGTAGCAGAGAATAAAATCGCAATTATGAGTGCGTAACTAGTTAGCTTAAGTACATTCATCCAATCCTGATTACGTAAAACTACCCAACCCCAAACTAATAACATTACCGGTATTATGACAACCGCATAACCTACAGTGCCGTTAATCAAGTTATTTGAGATAATTGCACCTATTAATCCAAGTGCGTTTGTAATTTGAGCAGCATTCGTCCTCAGTCCTTCGTCGAAGGGAAGCTTCAAGATATCAATGATAGAAACTTCTGTGTACTGTTCATCTAACTGTGAGTATGAAAAAATTGCAATTAGCAGAAAAACTGCAACGAGCATCATCAGGACAGCTAAAATTTGTTTCTTTCTGTCGGTGTTTAACCGCTGGTATTCTTTTTTACCGTTTACTTTATTTTTTCTTATCTCAGCCATCTACATCTTCTTTTTTGAGGACTATCATGTTACCGTGAAGAACAGGCAGCACCGGTATCGAATCAACGTCAGCGCATATATTTATATCGTTTCCGAAACCGATGTCTTGAAGGAATTTTCCGTGTTCAGATTGTTGCATCATTTTTAGAATAGATTTACTATAAGTTTTATAGAGCAGAAGAGCAGCATTAGCTGAATCGCCGCTAATAAAGTTTTGTTTTAATAATTGTTGAACTTTGTCTAGTACCATTCCGGCGCATACAGTATCTTCAATACAGAAGCTGTTCTGGTTTCCTGCACATAGAATATAAAAATCTCTTCGCATGGATGCAATATATTCGGCGGTTCTCGACACGTTGACAAAACCAGTAACAACAAGAAGCTTTGCGTGCTTGCCCTTCGATATTGCTAACGACCCGTTTGTCGTGCTGAATATAATCGATTTACCCTTGACTGTATCAGCGGTATATTCGGTGGGAGAATTACCTAAGTTGAATCCTTCGATCATTTTTCCATTCCGTTCACCGCCGCGCAACGTTACGTCGCCAAATAAACTGCCTGATACTTTTGCAGCACTTTCAATACTTGCCACAGGAATAATCTCACGTGCCCCGTTGTTCAACGCAGTTACAATTGTAGTGCTTGAACGAAGAACATCTATTACTACAACATTCCTATCGCGCATTAAAAGGTCATCCATAAATGCCGGAGTAAAATAAACTTCTGCTTTTATATCATTTTTTTTCATCATTCAATCGGTTTTTTTGTTAATAAGAGGAGGTTTTACAATGACTGCTCTCGCTTCGGTACCCCTTACCTGAATGTTTATTGTATCACCTTGCTGAGAGTTCACATCATCAATGTATCCCATTCCGATTCCTATTTCTAGAGTCGGAGAAAAAGTTCCGCTTGTTACTACTCCTGTTTTCTTCCCGTTAACAGTAATATCATAACCATGCCTTGGTATAAATTTTTTATCTTCAACCTTGAAACATATCAGCTTGCGTGTTAATCCGCTCTGTTTTATTTTCTGTAATGAATCTTTGCCGTTGAAATTACCTTTCTCGAATTTAGTTATCCAACCCAGACCTGCTTCAAGTGGATTTGTGAATTGGTCGATGTCGTTTCCATAGAGACAGAAGCCCATTTCGAGACGTAAAGTATCGCGAGCGCCTAAGCCAATCGGCTTAATTCCGAATTCTTTTCCTGCTTCATAAATTGTTTCCCATACCTTCTCTCCGGTCACAATATCCGAATCAAAATATAGCTCAAAACCCAATTCGCCCGTATAGCCTGTTCGAGAAATTAACATATCGACGCCTGCCAATTTACCCAAAACCGATGTATAATATTTCATCTCTGATAGATTCACGGATGTTAACTTTTCCAAAACATCGAGTGAGCGAGGTCCTTGAACGGCAAGAAGAGAAAATTCATCACTCTTATCACTTAAACGAACATCTCCAAATATATTTTCTTGCATCCATTTAAAATCTTTATCTTTATTGGCTGCGTTTACAACTAACATAAAATAAGTTCCTAAATTGTAAACAAGTAAATCATCAACAATTCCACCGTCAGAATAACACATTGCAGAATATTGTACTTTTCCGGCTGTAAGTTTGGATGCATCATTCGTCGTAATTTTCTGTAAAAAAGCAAGTGAGTCTTTTCCGTGTATCTCTATTTCGCCCATATGCGATACGTCGAACACACCAACTGAGTTACGGACTGTTTTAGTTTCGTCTAATATTCCGCTAAACTGAACCGGCATTGCGAAACCAGCAAATGGTACCAACTTCCCACCAAATTTATTGTGAATATTAAAGAAAGCAGTTTGTTTCATAATTTATTTTTGTGTTTTTTTCCAATCAGCTACAAATCTCTCAATACCGATATCGGTGAGAGGGTGTTTAATTAATTGTAAAAGCACTGCATAAGGTATTGTAGCGGCATCAGCGCCCATCATTGCAGCTTCAACGACGTGTAGCGGGTGACGAATGCTTGCTACTAAAACCTGCGTTTCGAAATTATAATTTTGATAAATTGTCAAGATTTGACTAATAAGTTCCATTCCCGATGTGCTTATATCGTCAAGACGGCCGACAAAAGGACTGACAAAGTAAGCACCTGCTTTTGCTGCAAGTAAAGCTTGGTTGGGAGAAAAGCAGAGCGTCACGTTCGTGCGAATGCCCTCTGCTTTTAAACTTCGTGTTGCTTGAAGTCCATCCTTTGTTAAAGGAACCTTCACGATAATGTTCTCATGAATCTTAGCAAGCTCGTATGCGTCACGAATCATTTTTTTATAGTCGAGCGAAATAACTTCGGCGCTAATCGGACCATCAACTATTGAGCAAATCTCAATAATAAGTTCTTTCAAATCCCGACCCTCTTTAGCAACTAAGCTGGGGTTAGTTGTAACACCGTTAATCAAGCCCATCGAATTGGCTTCACGTATTTCGTTGATGTTTGCTGTGTCGATAAATAACTTCATATTTTATTCTCCATGATAATTTTCAGTAACATCTTTTTTTTGTTTGACCGAGAAGACCGTAAACTCATCTACACCCAATTTAGTATCTTCTTCTAATTTAATCAAAATTTTATATTTAAGCATGAGTTTAGTTAGTCGGCTGATTGTCCCTTCCCGGAGGTAAACAGCCAAACTCGGATGTACTCGAAGTTTTAGTCTTCTTTCATGCGTATCGGCTTTAAAACGGCGAACCCAGCGTTGAATGTGATTGACTACACTCGATTTAGATAGTATAAGACCGCCACCACCGCAAACTGGACACGGTTCGGAAAAACTATGCATAATGCTTTGGCGTATCCGTTGACGTGTAATTTGTGCTAACCCGAATTCCGTCAGCGGCAGAACTGTAACTTTTGCACGATCTCTTTTAAATTCCTTCTTTAGCTCGTCATAAATCTTTTTACGATTTTTCTCATCATCTAAATCTATAAAGTCAACTACAATGATTCCACCTATATCACGTAACCGGAGTTGCCTACACACTTCACGAGAAGCTTCAAGATTTGTTCTTAACGAATTCAACTCTTGTTCTTTTTTGGCGGCGTACCGACCGCTGTTTACATCAACAACAACCATTGCTTCGGTTTGCTCTATTATAATATAACCGCCGCTTTTTAACCAAACTTTTCGGCTAAGCGACGTGGCAATTTCTTTTTCAATCCCATAGGCATCGAAGATAGGATCTCTTTGTTTGTAGAACTCAATTTTATCCAACATATGAGGAGCAACCCACTTGACGTAAAGCTGGATTTCTTTGTATATTTTTTTTGAATCGACTACAACCCGTTCAATCTCTTCACTGAACAAGTCTCTTATAACACTTGAAGTTGTTGCCATATCTTTGTAAATCAGTGTGGGTGCTTCTTCGGTTTTTATAGTTTGTTCTATTTCCCTCCACCTCGATATTAAATCCTCAAGGTCCGAACGAAGCAATTCTTCAGCTTGTTCCATCGCAACAGTTCTGATAATGGCTCCGAAACCGCTGGGTAAAATAGAGCGTACAATTCTACGTAACCTTCTCTTCTCTCTGAAATTATTTATTCGTTTTGAAACGCCGACTTTATTATTGAACGGAAGTAGAACAAGAAATCTTCCTGCCAGCGAGACCTCAGAAGTAACTCTTACACCTTTTTTCCCTACGGGTTCTTTCGTAACTTGAACAATAATTTCTTGCCCTTTTTTAACCTGGGGAATTTGCGGCTGATTCGAATTGTTTATCCGGGTTTGATATGAATAGCTTTCTATTGGTTTGTCAGATGTTTCTGTTTCATTTCCATCTTCGTCTTCATCAGTATCGTCAGTATCTACATCCGCATCTTCGTCGCCAATCAAAGCCGAATATTCGTTAATTGTTGATACGATATCCGAAAAATGTAGAAAAGCATCTTGTTTCATACCGATATTAATAAAAGCAGCTTTGATACCGGGCATAACACGGGCGACTTTACCTAAATATATATCGCCCACCATCCGTTCCTTTTCAGGGCTTTCTACATATAGCTCTGCAAGACGCTCGTCTTCTGTTATTGCAATCCGTATTTCATTTGCGGTCGCATTGATGATAATCTCTTTCTTCATTTTGTGTATTTCGTCCCTTTATTATATTATGTTGTATCAAGCAGCGCCACCGCCGGATCGTTGCCGGGGCGAAGACTCGGAACGAAAATGACAAATTCGTTCTTAACATCACGAACGAATCACATACTCTCTTATCCATGAAATATCCGAATGCGATAAAGTTGATTATTTCTTGCGTTTGTGCCAAGATCGTTAACCTAAGACTTGCTGCGGTTTTTGTTAGTTTATTCATTTTGTTTGCAATTTTCCTCAAATTCCCGCTTTTATCGCTCGATTAGCCTATCGAGATAAAGCTTTATTTGAGATAACTGCATAAAGTTACAAAAATTAATAACTGTTTGCAACATCTCTAAATGTTTGTATCTTCCCAGAGTTCTATGTGGTTGCTGTCCAAATCTTCCAACCAGGCGAATTTGCCCTCATCATAAATTTCGATCCCCTTTACTTTTTCACCATGCTTGATTAAATGTTCAACGACTTTTTCAATATCGTGTACTCTCAGATTAATAGTGAAAGGACGCTCTCTTGGAACCGAAATATTCTTTAAAGGCATTATCGACAAGATTGAATAGGTTTCTTTTTTGTAATGAGGATCTATATACGGGAAGGATGCATAGTATGCATCATATTCTTCTGTATATTTATACTTGATACCTAATTTTTTCTTATACCATTCGGCTAATTCTTTTGGCCGCTCTGAGTAAAGGAATACACCACCAATGTTTGCAATCATTTTTCTATTTTGATACTAAAATATTTCATTAAAGTTATTTATTTACGTTAAGATAAATATATATAAACTCCTTTCAAAATAAACATAGTTGTCTCATTGTAAATAATTTTGTAATATATGACCAAATATGAAGAAGACGATTCCTAAAAAACTACCTATTTATTGTGATTATTTTTGTGAATACGCATCTTTTACTGATACTTGTTTATCGGGTGCGTGCAG
>JBBINX010000049.1:0-17098 GCA_037443685.1 Ignavibacteriales bacterium | reverse complement strand
ATTTCACTAAAAAGTTAAAAAAAAGGATTATAAATAGCAAATTTATAATGGATATGAGTTATGAAATCTAAGATATGGGATAGTTAAGCTGTTTTCATATCCCATATCTTACATCTCATCTCGAATTATTTTATCAGCATTTCGTTCAGAATGTTTTGAGAATCTGAATATTTATCAAGAATAAATAATATATATCGAGAATCTACACTAATAGTGCGATTTAAAGGTTCTTGAAAGAAATAATCGCCTACAACTGATTCCCAGTTACCATCAAATGCACAACCAACTAATTCGCCTTTGCCGTTTATAACCAGACTGCCTGAATTTCCACCAGTTATATCGAGATTTGCCAGGAAGGCAACGGGTATGTCGCCCGAACGTTTATCCGTATAAACACCGAAATCTTTTTTCTCCCATAGTTGTTTTAATTTTGTGGGCACTTCAAAAGGTTCATCTCCGGTTTCTTTTTCTATGACTCCGCTAAGTGTCGTTCCATAATCATAAGAGACTGCATCGCGAGGCTTTAATGGTTTAACTGTTCCATAAGAAAACCTCATTGTTCTATTCGCATCGGGATAAAGTGTATCGCCCTTCCACGCAATCCAAGCTTCCATCAATTGTGTTCGCATAAAAGTCATGTCTGCTTCATAACGGGCGAATTTTTCTTTTACAACTGCGTCATCCTTATCTAAGGCAAGTGCAAATTCTACAAATTCATCGTCGAGTATTTTTTTATCGGATTTTGTAAGAAATTTTTCTGCTTTTTCCTGTGTTAATAAATCGCTATCTGAATACAATTCGTCAACAAAGCATTGGATTGCCTGAATACGCTTCTGACCTGTTTTATTACCGACAATTTTTGAAACTGCTTCTATTTGTTGATTCATCGGTAAGTCGGCTGCTTTTATTAAAATCGCTTTCAATAATTCTTTATCGATTGATAAATCTACATTCTTATATGTTGAAGCAATCATTGGTTTTACTGCGGCATAATCTGCTTCCACCCGTGCTATTAGTTTACCTGTGCTATCTCTTGGTGGATTCTTGGCATAAGTCATAAAGCGTTGAGCCAAACGTAAGATATCGCTACTCATCTGAAAATTTGTTAATATTATTCGCTTTTTATTATACTGACTCAGCTCATCGAGTAGGCGTTTCATTTCTAATAAAACTGTGCTGTATTTCATTTGTAAATTTGGTTGAGTGCTTATATAAATTAAAAAATTCTCTTCCTCGCTTCTCTTTTTCATAAGAAGATTTATTTTTCGCATCCCTTCGATAACTCCCAGTGAGTTTTTATAACTATTTTCAATTCCTCGTAAACGATTAGCATATTTTAATTCTTTTACCCGGTCATTTTTTGTAAGATTTTGCATAATATCTATACGAGTTTTAAATAAATCGACCGTCATCGGTAATACTTCGTTGTACGCAATTTCAATATCGTAGGAAGTTCTATAGCGGAATGTCCGACCGGGAAATCCCATTATCATCATGTATGAACCTTCTTCGAATCCTTTCGTCGAAATCGGTAAGAAATGTTTTGGAACATACGGAACATTCTCTTTTGCAAACTTTGCTGATTTACCCTCAGGAGAAACGTAAGCGCGCATGAAAGAAAAATCACCTGTATGACGGGGCCACATCCAGTTGTCTATTTCCCCACCGTAGTTACCAATTGAGTTAGGGGGTGCGTAAACTAGCCTAACATCTCGCATTACTTCGAATGTAAACAGATAATATTTAACACCATTGAAAACATCGGTTGCTCTACACTCGTAATCAGTACTACCTTTTTCTCTTTTTTCTATTTCTCTTAATTTTGTATTAATAACTTTTTGCCTTTCTTGTGAGGACATATCATCGGTCAAACCGTTCAGTACTTCAGAAGTTATTTCCTTCATATTCAATAACACCTGTGCTGTCATATTCTCTATCGGGATTTCTTCTTCGTAACTTTTTGCACTGAATCCATCCTTTAGTCTGTCTTCCATTACAGAACTCACAGAGACAATCGCTCCATATGCAACATGGTGATTCGTTAATATCAATCCCTTTGAAGAAACGAACGAAGCCGTTCCACCACCTAATAAAACAATGGCATCCTTAAGACTAGGCGCGTCAGGATTAAATATTTGAGAAGTACTCAACTCGAGGCCATACTTCTTCATCCGGTCAAGTGAAAGTTTGTCTATTTTGTCGAGCATCCACATTCCCTCATCCGACTTTACCGCATTGGGAAAAATGATTAAACAAATTAATAGTATTATGGGTAAATAATTTTTGATTTTCATTTTAAATTCCTAAATAGAAATTGATTTTTGTTTATTAAAGTTTAAAAAAATATAAAACTACCTCACTAACATCAACTTTTTTACGTCTGTGAAACTATGCTTTGATTCTGAAGCCACAGCTGTCGCACTAAACCTACAGATATAAACCCCGCTCGAGAGATCTGAATTCTGCCCAACTACGCTGTTCAGACGGGCATCCCACTCAATTTCAAAACTTCCTTTCTTCTTAACTTCATTCACCAAGGTTGCGACTTCACGACCTAACAGATCGTATATCCTCAAGTTCACATGCGAGTCTTCTGGCAACTGATATTTGAGTTTTGTAACCGGGTTAAAAGGATTAGGATAATTTTGACTCAGGGAATATTTTTCAGGTGCCGACATTTCATCTGCAATGCTTAATTGTCCGGCATTCACATAAGCCGTGTACCAAAGGCTTGCAAGTGCAACAGTAGCCCGTTGAAAGATATCTTTTGTAAAATACTGAGTTTTTTCCCAAAGTGCATTATAATAACTTGCCGGCGCAGTTCCGCTTCCACTATACCCCGATATAGATTTTGCATAATTATCTGCTAGCATAATCGAATCGACGAGGGACTGTGAGTAATAAATATATTCAAATATATAATCTATCGGTGAGCTTACATATTGAATACTTGCCGGACTGATAACTATTTGAGATTGAAAATAACTCAACAATGTCGATTCATAGCGGGAGTGAATACCATTATTACCAGTGTATTGACCATCATAATTATATGTACAATGTAAAGGTTGGTAGCCATCGCCAACATAATGCCCAAGATCACTCGCAGTTTGTTTTACTGATATACTATCACCACGGGAAAGCTGAGTTGTAAGTGAGTCGAGAAAGTATTTTGTAAACCATGGATTTGTCCCGCGTGATTTTACAGTATTCCATCCATACATTCTAATCAATGTATCTAAATCGCGTGGTAGGTTATAAAAATTTGGGTATTCATCTATATCTAAATAATGTCTGTAGGATTCTGCTGCGAATGTCGTATCTCCGGATATTTTTCTATAATCAGCATCACTGGCATGGGCTTCGTAGAATAAACTATCCGATTTGAACTTACTCATCGAACTCGGTAGTTGCATAGATGCTTTACGATTGATGATTTTGTGTCCAACCGACCCCCAAGCTAAAATATTTTGAACTGAAATAAGGGATATAAAAAATAATATTACAATTTTAATGATTAGTCGAAATATGTTACTCATACCTGTATATTTATCAATAATAAAAATTATTTTTTTCAATATAACAAAAATAAATCTAAAATCTAAATTTATTAAGCTGGAAATCTTTCTGTTGCCTCTCACCCCTTTTTTGCTTATTTTTCTCAAGTTCAACTAATAAATGCGAGTAAAAATGTCTATCTTTTCGAGGTTTAAGAAGCTTAAACTTCACCACAAAATATTTTTAGGCTTAATATTTGGCGCAATCTTCGGAGCAGTTCTGAACGTCAGCAAATATGAACTGATAATCACTTATAAAAGCGCCGGAATAGAAAAATCCATGACTATCAAAAACTGGGAGAAGATTGAAGTTTTAGATGTTGAAAGTCGAATGGTTAAGGCAACGTTCGGTTCCGATGACCAGATTAAGTTTCTAAATTATTTTCAAGCGTTAAGTAAGACCGACATAGCTAAGTCGAATGTTCTTGTTTTAATTCAGAAGAATGATGAAAATGGAGCTTCTGCCATAATTTCTCAATACTTCGAAAATTTACAGAAAGTCGAGAAAGTTAAAACTCTTCCGCTATATATTAAGCCGGCTGGCACTATCTTTATCCGGTTATTAATGTTCATCGCAATCCCGCTTGTGCTTGCTTCATTAATTGTAGGCGCATCGAGTTTGGGGAACATAAAGACGGTCGGAAAAATTGGTGTGAAGATGATCGCGATTTATTTTGTACTGATTGCAATTGCAATAACAATTGGATTGACACTGGCAAATGTTATCCGACCCGGCGATAAATTATCCGGAGAAGCGCGCGAAAAACTGTTAGTCGAGTTTGCCCCTAACATTCAAGCCAAGATTCAGGAGTCGGTTGAACTCAATGTCCTCAACACAATTGTTAACATCGTTCCCACAAACCCAATCTCGGCTTTAGCAAATGCCGAGATGCTGCAAATTGTTTTTTTCGCATTGGTCGTTGGAGTTACACTCACCGCAATCCGAAAGGAAAAATCAGAACCCGTTATAAAATTTTTTGACGGTTTCAGCGATATGATGATAAAGATGGTAGATTTCGTAATGAAAATCGCACCGTACGGAGTTTTTGCACTGATCGCTGCTACGGTCAGCGAATTCGGGTTCGATATTTTACAAACACTTTTCTGGTACGCAGCAACACTCATAATCGGATTAATGATTCATCAGTTTATCATTTTGGGTTCAATGGTAAGGGTTTTTACAAGCATGAACCCGATAAAATTTTTTAAAGACATCCGTGAGGTAATGTTAATAGCATTTACATCCAGTTCCAGCGCCGCAACACTTCCGGTAAATATGGAAAAGTGTGAACAAAACTTAGGCGTGCCCAAAAAAATTACAAGTTTCGTTTTACCCTTAGGTGCAACAATAAATATGGATGGAACATCGATGTATCAGGCGGTTGCGGCTGTGTTCATTGCTCAGGTATATGGTATCGAATTGCACATAACAGAACAATTAATTATTTTACTAACGGCATTACTCGCATCAATCGGCACTGCGCCCGTTCCGGGTGTAGGAATTATTATGCTGATTATTGTTTTGAGGTCGGTGAATATCCCTGAAGAAGGAATCGCGTTAATACTTGGAATAGATAGGTTTTTAGATATGTGCCGCACAGTTGTGAATGTTTCGGGGGATGCCGCCGTCGCTACGATAATTGCAAAATCTGAAGGAGTTTTGGGTATTAATTCATCGAAGATTGAAAACTGAAGATTGCAAAATTAACAATAAGAATATGATTAATCTACAAAATATAAAAATTGGAAACGGAACTCCGCTTGTTCTGATAGCGGGTCCTTGCGTTGTAGAAAACCGGAATATGATTTTCAAAACCGCAGAACGAATTCAAAAACTTACTGATAAATATAGTGTCCCGTTCATTTTTAAATCCTCGTATAAGAAAGCAAACCGAACAAGCGGCAGTTCTTTCTCTACAATTGGAATGACTGAAGCACTCAGAATTTTATCGGATGTTAAAGAAAAATTTGATGTTCCAATACTTACCGATGTTCACACAGAAAATGAGGTGAACCAAGCCGCAGAAGTTGCCGATATTCTACAAATTCCCGCTTTTCTATGCAGGCAAACTGACTTGCTCCAAGCTGCTGGGAGAACCGGAAAAATTATCAATATCAAAAAGGGACAGTTCATCGCTCCCGAAGATATGCTACATCAGGCAAAAAAAGTTGAGGCTGTTGGTAATAAAAAAATAATGTTAACCGAACGCGGTTCAACTTTTGGTTACCATAATTTAGTAGTCGATATGCGGTCGCTTCAAATTATGAGAAATCTTGGCTACCCTGTTATTTTAGATGCAACTCACTCGGTTCAATTGCCGGGTGCAGGCAAAGGCGAAACTTCAGGACGTCCTGAATTTATTTTCCCGATTGCCCGTGCCGGCGTTGCAGTAGGTATCGATGCCTTGTTCATCGAAACTCATCCCGACCCCAGAAAAGCACTTAGCGATAGAGCAAGTCAACTCAAACTCGATTTACTTGACGAACTTTTAAAACAAGTAGCAGAGATTGATAAGTTAGTCAAGACTAAATTAAAAATTAATTATTAAAAGGAAAACCACAGATTAACATGAAAAATAATTCTTTGAATGCCAAACTTAAAAACATCAAACTTATTCTCCTCGATGTTGATGGCGTATTAACCGATGGAAAAATTATTTTAGATTCCAATGGAAATGAATATAAGAATTTTCATGCCCACGACGGATATGGGATTGTGCGAGCATCACGTCTCGGCATGAAATTCGGAATCCTTAGCGGTAGGTCTTCTTCTATAGTTGATAAACGTGCTTTGAAACTTGGAATTGAGTATGTAATCCAAGGTCGCGAAGATAAATATGCCGCATTTCAGGAATTCAAAGAGAAACACAATTACACAGAAGAAGAAACTGCATTTATCGGTGACGACGAGTTTGATATTCCATTATTGAAAGTGGTTGGCTTCAGCGCTGCGCCTGCAAATGCAGTCAGTACCGTGAAGGCATCCGTAGATTATATCGCAGACGCCGAGGGTGGAAACGGCGCCGCACGCGAAATAATAGATTTGATAATGAAAGCACAAATGAAAATATAAAGAGATTTTTGATTTATGATTTCTGAAAGGCGAGCAAAATTGAACGACAACAACATTATTAAAAAAGCAAAAGATGTAATCCGAATTGAAGCAGAGGCAGTATCCCAACTCGAGGCACGCATCGGTAAAGGTTTCATAAAAGCTGTCGAACTGATTTACAACTCAAAAGGTAGAACGATCGTAACCGGCATGGGTAAATCCGGGATTATAGCACGCAAGATTGTAGCCACGATGAATTCGACTGGAACTCCGGCAATATTTCTTCACCCGTCGGATGCTGTCCACGGTGATTTAGGTATCGTAAGAAAAGAGGATGTCATAATCTGTATCTCAAAAAGCGGCGATACGAACGAAGTTCAACAATTGATTCCGATGTTTAAACGTATAGGTGTTCCAATAATTTCTATAGTCGGAAATATAAACTCAAGTTTAGCACAATCTTCTGATATAATTTTAGATGCAAGTGTAAACGAAGAAGCTTGTCCGTTGGATTTAGCTCCTACTGCATCTACCACAGCCGCATTAGCGCTTGGCGATGCTCTTGCTATTGCATTACTTGAAAATTACAACTTCAGCCGCGAAGATTTTGCGTTGTTTCATCCCGGTGGAAATCTCGGGAAGCGGTTAATACTGAAAACCGAAGAAATAATGGTAAAAAACGAAAATGTTCCGAAAGTTGCATTTAACACATCCGTGAACGATGTCATCATCGAGATTACTTCCAAACGACTCGGTGCAACATGCGTTGTTAATAGTTATGGAATATTAATTGGTATAATTACAGATGGCGACTTGAGACGGATGCTGCAAAAGACAACTGATTTTTCAAGTTTAACTGCAGCGAATATTATGACTAAAAACCCGAAGACAATTAAAAAAAATATATTAGCTGCCAGAGCAATTCAGGAGATGGAATCATACAGCATCACACAATTAATCGTTGTTGATGACGATGAAAAACCGATCGGAATGGTACATCTTCACGACCTCGTTAAAGCAGGTTTGAGTAGTGAGGTCGAATAGTGAACAGACACTCTGGAAATAAACTACCACGACCAATCTACAATTACGTAGAAAAGACGAAGGAATTGCTAATATCGAACTACAAAATATCGAAGTATTTTATTTTACTTCGTAGTATAATATTCAAAATTGAACTGGAGCCAACTGTACATCACCACTGTCAACGAGACTGGTTTTCTAAGTCAAACAAAATTCATAATTCAACATTCGGAGTTCGCTGCTCACAGTTGATCACTCTCAGTTTTTTATTCGTCATTCTCAGTTTTCTTTCTTGCGAACAGAAAACTAAACCAGCAGTAACTAACACAAGTTACGGACAAAATCTACCTACACAAGAGAGTTGGAATTCACGGATAACTTTATCACAAGATGGGAAGTTAATTGCAATAATTAAAAGTGGACATATCGCAGTTTATGAAGTTAGGCGGGAAACGATTTTAAGTGAAGGTGTCGATGTGGAATTTTATAATGATAGCGGAGAACGGACATCTTTTTTAACTTCAAAGGGAGGGAAAGTTTTCGACTCAACGCGTGACTTGGAAGCAACAGAAAATGTTGTAGTCGTCTCTGACAGCAGTGGAACTACATTGAGAACACAAAAATTAGCGTGGACAAACACGACAAAAAAAATTCACTCTGAAGAATATGTAGAAATTGATGCACCTAACGAAAAAATTCGGGGTCACGGCTTTGAATCGGACCAGAACCTGCAAAACTATAGGATATTTCGTGTAACCGGACAGGTTGAAAATATAAAATAATGGTTCAGATTTATTTTAAATACATATTTTGGATATTTTTTCTTATCCTCCCGACTAATCTTTTTACGCAACAAGACGATCGGGTAATCATTTTGAATCGTGCCGATAGTTTAGTCGGAAAAGTCGTAAACGGCGAGAATATACGCGAACTAATCGGTAATGTCATGTTTTCACAAGGCAAAGTTGTAGTCAATTGTGACCACGCAATCCAAAATTTTAAGACCAACAAAATACAACTTACTGGCAACGTCATTGTTCGCGATGATTCATCCATTCTCTACGGTAAGCGCGGTATCTATCACAGCAGTGATAAGGTTGCCGAAGCTTTTGACGGCGTTCAAATAGAGGAAGGCATCCAAAAACTAAGCGCCGATTATGCAAAATATTTTACTGATGAAAGAAAAATTTATTTTAGAGGAAATGTTCTCGTGCAAGATACGGCTTCACGGCTCGTAGCTGATGAATTGACTTATTTCCGCACTGATAAGAAAACGATTGCAGTATCGAACGTAGAAATTTCGCAATTCAAAAGTAATATGACTGTTTATGGAAATTACTTTGAAAATTTTAATAACCGTAGTTATCTTTCAAATTCACCAAGAGTAGTGCAAATTGATACATCCAGCGATGGTACAATTGATACGCTTATTATTACGAGTAATGAAATATATTCATTTCAGGATACGATAAGAAGCTTTCTCGCTATCGATAACGTAATAATTAATAGAGGAAACATAACGTCAGAATCAGGGATAGCACTATATTATACTGATTACGATAGTATTATTCTTCGCAAGAAACCTTTTATCTGGTACGACCAGACACAAGTCAGCGGCGATTCTATATTCATTAAGCTGCAAAATAGAAAATTAGAAAAAGTATATGTGGTGGGAGATGCTTTTGCAATTTCGCGTAGCGACTCGATTCACAGAAACCGTTTCGACCAGATGAGCGGCGAGAATATTACGATGACTTTTTCAGACGACAAAATTCAGAATATAACCGTTGACATCACTGCTACAAGTTTATATTATCTGTATGAGGATTTGCCTTCGTTAAAAGATTCTACAATAATTTTAAAAAATCCTAACGGGCTTAATAGGACTACCGGTGATCAAATAGTAATATCCTTTTTAGACAAGCGTGTTGATAAAGTAAAAATAATCGGCGGCATCGAAGGCGTTTACATTCCTGAAAATATTGTAAGAGGAAAAGAATCCGATTACAACCTCACAGGATTCAACTGGCGCGAATCAAAAAAAACAAAATCTAACAAATAAATGGAAAAAATTCTATATTCAAAAAAACTTTTCAAACAGTATAAAAAGAAATTTGTCGTTAAAGACGTTAGCATCGAAGTTAAACAAGGTGAAGTTGTTGGATTGCTAGGTCCGAACGGCGCGGGAAAAACCACAACATTTTATATGATTGTAGGAATGATAAAACCGACGGATGGTAAAGTTTTCTTAAACGATAATGAAATCACAAAGTTAGCGATGTATAAAAGAGCTCGTATGGGAATCGGTTATTTGCCTCAGGAAGCTTCTGTATTTCGTAAATTATCCGTCCGAGAAAATATTACAGCCGTTCTCGAGATGGTGAACTTGACTGCCAAAGCAAGAGAAGAACGTTGTAACCAACTGATGGAGGAGTTTGGACTCACACACATTGCAAAGAGTAAAGGTTATATGCTGTCGGGGGGAGAACGGCGCCGGGTTGAAATTTCCCGCGCATTAGCTACTAACCCCCAATTTATACTACTCGACGAACCGTTTGCTGGAATCGACCCGATTGCTGTTGAGGATATTATGAAAATTGTTCACAATCTGAAAAATAGAAATATCGGCGTCTTGGTAACCGACCATAATGTGCATGAAACTCTTTCGATTACTGATAGATCGTATCTACTTTTCGAAGGTGAGATATTAAAATCAGGTACGGCTGAATATTTAGCTAATGATGGAGAAGCAAAGCGCTTGTATTTAGGTGAGAAGTTTAAGTTAGATAGATATGAGTAAAACTCTAATTATAAATAAACAGCGAGTCATTGAATCATTAGATCATATCAACTCAAATGATGACCTACAAAAGCTTCGAACCGAATTATCTCAATTTAAAAACAATTTTGTCCCCCCAAGGCAGACTGACGTTGATAACAGCGGTATTTTAAACATCGCCGAAAACGGAGATACAATAACAATAGAACAAAAATACTTGCTCGACGAGATAAAACAAATTGAAGAAACTCAGACACTCGAAAGAACAAAATATTATATCGAACGACTTAAAAAAGGAATAGCTGAAATAAAAACCGCAAAAATTAATGATATCAATCTTAATCGGTGGAAGGAATACGATGAAATATTGACTGATAGTTTATGGGTTTTATCAAAACGGGATTCGTCCGGTCCACATTCAGCATGGTTTTGGGGAAATTTTATCCCACAAATTCCTCATCAAATGATTTTGCGATATACCAAAAAATTTGAATGTGTTCTCGACCCATTTGTAGGCAGTGGAACAACTTTAATAGAGTGTAAACGATTAAATAGAAACGGAATTGGTATTGAGCTACAACCAGAAATTGCAAGTAAAGCAACCGAACAAATTAGTAAGTGGAAAAAATCTGAATCAAATGTTTTTATCGAAATCGGAGACAGCACAAAGTTAAACTATCAGAAGCTTTTAAAAAAATGTGGTACAAAATCAGTTCAACTTTTATTGATGCATCCACCCTATCACGACATTATTAAATTCAGTGATAATCCGAATGATTTATCTAATCAAAAATCAACACAGTCATTTGTCGATCTTTTTTGTTCAGTAGTTGAAAAAACCTATGATATACTTGATGCCGGAAGATATTTAATACTTGTTATCGGTGATAAATATTCTAAAGGTGAATGGATTCCACTCGGCTTCATATTGATGCAAGAAGTAATGAAGCGAGGGTACTCTCTGAAAAGTATCGTTGTAAAAAATTTTGACGAGACAACCGCGAAACGAAATCAAAAAGACTTATGGCGATACAGAGCTTTAGTAGGTGGTTTTTACATATTCAAACATGAGTACATTTTCGTATTTAAAAAAAATAACAAATCTATTCGTTAACCAAACAATATTATGCCTAAATTAAACCGATTATTATTTTATTTTTTTTTAATCGTTCTATCACATAGTTCAATATTATTTTCACAACAAACTTTTACTGTTAGTGGAAGAGTCGTCGATTCCGAAACAAATCAACCCTTACCCGCTGCTTCCATCCGCATTGACGGGACCATGAAGGGAACAATTACAACTGCCGACGGTACATTCCGATTTTCTTTAACATCTGCAGAATATAAATTTATTTTTAGCTTCGTTGGTTATCAAGCCGATTCGCAGAAGGTTGTATTAGATAAGGACATTATACTTAGAATACAATTGAAACCGGTCGGAGTTCAACTTCCAGAAGTTGTAACGATTGCAGAAGACCCTGCAATCGAAATCATACGCAAAGCAATTGCTAACAAGCGTAAGTGGATGGATTTATTAAGAACTTATGAATTCCAAGCTTTCACTCGTCAGACTTTATTAAAAGATACTTCGATTGCAAGTATATCGGAATCTTACACTACAGGTTATTGGCAGATTGGCGATTCGCTACGCGAGATCGTTACTCAAAAAAGACAGACTCAAAATATACCGACTGCAGGAAACTTTGCTGCTGTCGGACGAATTACTAACTTCAACGACGATGAGATTAAATTGGTGGGCTATACTTTCGTTGGACCTACAGCTCCAGACGCACTTGAGTATTATGATTATAAACTGCTCCGAACTTTTGGAAAAAGTGGATATGAGATTTACGATATTAAAGTAATTCCGAAATCACGCATAAAACCCCTTCTGCAAGGAACAATCACGATCTCCGATTATTCTTTTGCCGTTATGGGTGTAGATTTAAAACCAAACGAAGCTTTTACAATTCCGTTCATCAGCGATTTCAATGTTAATTTTCAGCAACAGTTTTCGTTGTACGAAGATGAATTCTGGATGCCCACAAACATTCGCGTAAATGGCAAGGCGAAAATTAGCTTTGCCGGTTTTACATTTCCCCAAATTGGCATCGAACAAACCTCGGTTATTTACGATTATAAAATCAATCCGATTATTCCGGACAGTATCTTCAAAAAACCCAGATTGTCAACCGATTCAAGCGCAACAGTTTATGATTCTACTTTCTGGAAACAGACCGAAATATTACCACTCACACAAATAGAACAAGCTGCATACGAATCTTTAGATAGTACCAAAACTCTTCCTGTTCAATTCCGTCCTGGCGGTATTTCGATGACTTTGTTTGCCGATTCAACTAGTATCCTCTCCTATCTACAATTTATCGACGCAAGGTTTAACCGAGTAGAAGGATTTTACTTCGGAGGAAAATATGGAATCGACTCACTTACTAATTCAACATCAGTTAAAACATCTGTGGGTTACGGTTTTTCCGATAACATCTATAAGATCAATTTCGAGGGAATCCAATATCTTAACCAAGATAGAAAATACGGTTTAGGAATTAACATTTATAAAAAGTTAGACAACGTCCCCGATAATAATTTCTATAACTCACTTTTCGTATCGCTCACGTCTCTAATCGGAAAAAACGATTACCGCGATTATTTTCTATCCTCAGGTTGGCGAGCTTTCGTTGTTACAAATCCAATAAAAAATCTAAAAACCCAATTGTCTTTTATTAGTGAATGGCATAAATCGGTTGATGTAAACAGCCACTACAGTTTTGTTGCTCTAGGAAACAATTACCGAAATAATCCACTAATAACGGACGGAAAACTAAGAAGTCTAATAATGAATTTTAGATACGGCGGAGAACCAGTTTTTTTAAATCTCATCCCCGTCGATGCAATAGAATTATCTGTTGAACATTCAAATCCGAAAATTGCGAAAAGCGATTTCAATTTCACACGTTATTTTATTTCAACATCTTACAATTTTAAAACATTCTTAAGAAGTTATCTTTTCCCTCCCACGATGCGCGTAAATATATCTGCGGGATTTACTGCTGGTAATTTACCGCCACAAAAATTATTTACAGCAGATACAAGACTTAGTACTTACGCTCCCTTAGGTGTGTTAAAATCGGGTGGTGTTAAACAATTTACGGGTGATAGGTTCGTCCTTATTAGCACTGAACATAATTTCCGCAGCATCCCATTTCTCGCATTGGGAATTCCGTATCTGTATAAAAAGAATATCGAATTAATCGTCCACTCTTCTACTCTAAAAATTGATTCAGGCAATTGGTACTTCGAAGGCGGCATCGGCGTTGGTAAGATTTTCGATATTATACAGCTCGATTTTACTTATCGATTCAATAATCCTTCAAAATTTTTTATAACAGTTGCAACTTCTTCGATATTTTAACTGTTGACAATCAATATCATATTTTGTAATTTAATGTAGATTGATTGTATCAAACAGATATTTCAGAATCTGAAGTGAGGAGTAAATAAATGATTTCACGTAGGACGAATTCATGAACTAATAAGGAAGTGAATGAATCAACTGCACAGCTTGTTAAACAAGACGAGTATCGTAATTAACACCTCGATTTATCGAAGTGAAAGAGAAGTCAGGTAATAACATTAACACAACCCCGCCTACCTGTTAATACCTAACATTGGTAGCAGGACTTCAGTGAGGGTGCGATAGAAGGTAAAACTATGAACATAAAACAACTACTACAAGAATCGGAGCGGTCGCGGTTAGCACTGCTCAAAATTTTAGAAGACCAAAAGCGAGTGGAAGAAAAACTGCGCAAAAGCGAAGCCTACAACCGCCTTCTCTTCAATTCATCTCCAATCGGTTTGGCACTTTGCAAAATGGACGGTACTTTAGTCGATGTTAATACCGCATATGCAAAAATTATCGGTAGAACTGTTGAAGAAACTTTAAAGCTTACCTATTGGGACATCACACCTCAGAAATACGAAGAACAAGAGAAGCAGCAATTAAAATCGCTGAACGAAACCGGCAGATATGGACCTTATGAAAAAGAATACATACATAAAGACGGACACCTTGTTCCTGTCCGACTTCAAGGTTTGATCTTCGAACAAGATGGCGAGCGCTTCATCTGGTCGAGTGTGGAAGATATCACCGAGCGCAAGCTGACAGAATTAGAATTGAATAAATCATACCAAAATGCAAAAGAGCTTGAAATTATTATTAACAAAAGTCCTGCTGTGGCATTTCTCTGGCCAATAGATCGAAATCAACCGGTTGAATACGTATCCGAAAATATTTTGCAGTTTGGTTATACACAAGAAGAAATGTTATCAGGAAGAATTTCTTATAAAGATATTATTCATCCTGCCGATATTGAAAGAATAAATAGTGAGTCTGATCATTATGCAACAACTGGAATAAATGAATTTACTCAAGAATACAGAATTATTACAAAATCCGGCGAGATTCGATATATAGAAGACAATACATGGGTTCGACGTGATAAGAATGGTCAGATTTCTAACTATCAAGGAATAATAACCGATATCACCGAGCGTAAGCTCGCCGAATTGGCGAGCAAGCGTGCAGAAGAGAAACTTAGAATCTCTGAAGAAAAGTTTTCGAAGGCTTTTCGAGCAAGCCCAGATGCAATCACATTGTCTGATTTCCAAGGTTTAATAACTGAAGCGAACGAAGCTTGTTACCGCCACCTTGGATATGATACCGATGAATTGATCGGGCATACATCGCATGAATTAAATATATGGGCAGATTTAACAGATCGTGAAATTTACCTGCAAACTCTCCTCGAACAGAAAACGGTATCAAATTTTGAAACACAATTCCGGACTAAGACAGGCCAAATTCAAACCGGTTTGATATCCGGCGAAATTATTGAACTTGAAGGTACAACACAGATAATTAGTATAGTACGCGATATTACTGACCGTAAAAATATTGAAAAAGCCATACAACAAAGCGAAGCCAAGTATCGAACGCTTTTCGAAGCAGCCAACGATGCTATATTCTTAATGGATTTTGATATTTTTATCGACTGTAATTCTAAGACACTTAAAATGTATGGTTGTACGAGGGAACAGATAATCGGAAAAACTCCCTACTATTTTTCTCCCGATGTTCAACCCGATGGGAAAAATTCCAAAGAAAAGGCACTGGTAAAAATAACCGCAGCATACAATCATCAACCCCAGTCCTTTGAATGGGAACACACGCGTTACGATGGGACCCTGTTTAATGCGGAGGTTAGCCTGAATGCAGTCAATATTGATGGCAAAGATTACATCCAGGCGATGGTTAGAGACATTACCGATCGAAAGCTGGCAGAAGCAAAAATAAAAGATAGTGAAGAAACATATCGAAACCTTTTTCAAAATGCCCAAGTCGGCTTATTTAGGACGAGGATTTCCGACGGCAAGATACTCGAGAGCAACGAACAACTTGCCAGAATGTTCGGATACGATAACAGAGAAGAGTTTATTGCAGAATACGTAACCTCATTTAATTATGTTGACCCCGGCACTCGTGAAAGGATGTTAGAAGAAATTAAAAGAAATGGTTACGTAAAGAATTTTGAAGCGCATTTTTATCGTAAAGATCACACAAGCTTTTGGGCAAAGTATTCAGCAAAAATATATGTTGACAAAGGATGGATTGAGGGAGTAGCAGAAGACATTACTGAACAAAAACAAACCGAAGAAGCGCTACGAAAAAGCGAAGCTCAATATCGCCGTTTGCACGAAAGCATGACTGACAGTTTTGCACAAACAACCATGTCGGGTGAGATCGTCGAAGTTAATCGTTCATACTGTGAGATGCTTGGATATAATAACGAAGAAATAAAATTGCTAAAATATCAAGATATTACACCTGAGCGATGGCACGAATTTGAACAGAAGATTGTTGAAGAGCAGGTCTTACCTCTTGGTTATTCAAATGTTTATGAAAAAGAGTATATAAAAAAAGACGGAACGGTTTTTCCAGTAGAGTTGAGAACTTACTTATTGCAGGATAACTCCGGGAATCCATCCGGTATGTGGGCAATAGTTCGCGACATCACTGAGCGGAAAAAGACGGAAATTGCTCTCAAGGAAAACGAAATTAAACTGAGAAACATTATAGAACATAGTACAAACGTTTTTTACTCTCACGATGTTAACCATATCCTACATTACTTGAGTCCTCAAATAAAAAAAATAATTGGTTATGAAGTTCAAGAAGCTTTAATAAATTGGACTGAGTTAACTTCGGATAATCCGGTTAATGATATCGGTTTTCAAAAAACTGTTAAAGCTATTGAAACCGGTGAAGCACAAGAACCATATGAGCTTGAATTAATTCATAAAAACGGAAAGAAAGTTTGGGTTGACGTAAGAGAAGCTCCAGTTGTTGAAAATGGAAATACCATAGCTATTGTTGGTTCTCTTACTGATATCACCGAACGCAAGCTCGCCGAATTGGCGAACAAGCAGGCGGAAGAAGAAATCAAACAGATTAACGAAGACCTTCGCACAATCAACAGAATCATATTAACATCCGCAAGCGCATTGGATTTGAAAGCACTATTCGACATAGTGATGGACGAAGCAATCCATGTCGTTGGATTAGAAGGCGGAACCATCTGCCTCATCGATCCCGACGATACTTTTAAG
>JBBINX010000048.1:0-17444 GCA_037443685.1 Ignavibacteriales bacterium | reverse complement strand
AATACAGGACTATCGAAAAAAATGAAGTCCGTTACGAAGTAATAAATACTGACGATGCCGATTTGGTGTTAGTTGCATTCGGTCTGTCCTCTCGTATCTGCCAGAAGGCGATGGATCTTGCACGTAATGAAGGAATTAAAGTTGGCTTCCTCCGTCCAATTACACTTTACCCGTTTCCAAATGATGTACTAAACAAGTTAGCCGATAAATTGAAAGGTGTATTAGTCGTTGAGATGAATGCCGGTCAGATGCTAGAAGATGTGCGTCTGGGTGTGTGTGGTAAAGTTCCCGTCGAATTTTACGGTCGTATGGGAGGCATAATACCATCGCCTGAAGAGATCGTAGCTAAATTAAAAAAGATGATGTGAAGGAGAGTATAAATTATGACAAATAGAGAAGATGTTTTGTTAGAAAATATGGAAATCGTGTGGGAAAAACCGCATACTATGTCCAAAGTTCGTATGCACTACTGTCCAGGTTGTGCTCATGGTGTGATTCATAAAGTACTAATGGAAGTTATACAAGGCATGAAAATTCAAGACAAAACTATTGGGGTAGCACCGGTAGGTTGTTCAGTTTTAGCTTATCATTACATGGATATTGACATGCATGAAGCCGCACACGGGCGTGCAACTGCTGTTGCTACCGGAATCAAGAGAGTGCTTCCAGATAGACTTGTTTTCACTTATCAAGGTGATGGTGATCTTGCCGCGATTGGAACTGCTGAATCAATCCATGCTTGCAATCGTGGTGAAAATTTTCTAATCATTTTTATAAATAATGCAATTTATGGTATGACGGGTGGACAGATGGCTCCTACTTCATTAGTTGGGATGGTAACAAGTACAACACCTGAAGGAAGAGAGATACACACACAAGGATATCCGTTTAGGATAACTGAAACAGTTGCGACATTGCCAGGCACATATTATGTTACACGTCAGTCAGTCCATACCCCTACTGCGGTTCGCCATTTTACAAAATCTGTAGAAAAAGCTTTTAAATATCAGATAGAAGACAAAGGAACGTGTTTAATAGAGATCGTTGCAAATTGTCCATCAGGATGGAAAATGACGCCACTCGAAGCTAATAAATGGATAGAGGAAAGTATGTTTCCGTTTTATCCTCCGGGTGATATAAAAGTTGACGGAAAACTTGTAGAGAAAAAAAACATTAAAGGAAAGGAAGTATCACTATGACGTATGAAATGGTTTTTTCCGGATTCGGTGGTCAAGGTGTTCTCTCTATGGGACAGGTTCTCGCTTACGCCGCTCTCGTCGAAGGGAAAAATGTTACTTGGATGCCATCGTATGGACCGGAAATGCGGGGCGGTACGGCTAATTGCATTGTGATCGTCTCGGATAAAAAAATTAGCTCACCAATAATTTCAACTTTCGATACTGTAGTAGCTCTAAATCAACCATCGGTCGATAAATTTGAACCACGTGTAAAACCGGGAGGAACAATTATTTATGAAAGTACTAACATTATAGTACCTCCGACCCGGTCGGATATTACTATCGTTCCAATTCCCGCAAGCGATGAAGCAAATAAATTGCAGAATATGAAGATTATGAATATGGTGATGTTAGGCGGTTTGCTCGGGATTAAAAATATCGTGTCGTTTAAAACAGTGTTAGAAGTCCTGAAAAAAGTTTTACCCGAGCGTTACCATCAATTAATACCATTAAATGAATCGGCATTGAAAGGTGGTAAAAAATTAGTTGAAAATTTATCAATCAATTGAGGTAAATATGCATACATTATGCGAACATACATGTAAGGGCTTATGTAGAGCCCTCGATATGGCAATCGCTCAGGAAGAAAAATCAATTAGCGACTTAAAAATATTTTCGACAGAATGCGATTATCCTGATGTTGAAATTTTATTAAGTGATATTATTGCAAGTAAAGAAAGAAACATACTGTTGTTAAAAGACAAAGCAGAAATGATTCGTATTCGGTTTAATACTCTTGATCAAATTGGTGACAGTTTCGAAACAACATAGAACTATCATTAATAATTGTATAAATTTATATATTGATTGTCATCGATTAGAAACGATGAAACTAAATGAATTATTTTTATAATCAATCTACAGGAATATAACAATGAAAAAAAAAATCATAAGTACAATAGTTATCACTCTATTTTTTGGGGTTAGTATTTTTGCTCAAAATAAATTTGTGGGTGTAAAAACATGCTCCCCTTGCCATAAGGGCGAAAAAAAGGGTTCGATGATAGAGATTTGGGAAAAAAGCTCACACTCCAAAGCGTATAAAACATTGACATCAGAAGCTTCACAGATGATAGCAAAAGAAAAGGGACTTAAAAAAGTAGCTCATGAAAGTCCTGAATGCCTCGAATGTCACGTTACAGCCCCCAAAACCGATGCAAAGTTGTTAGATAAGGGTTACAACAAAGCCGAAGGTGTCGGTTGCGAATCGTGCCACGGTGCCGGATCAGCTTATAAAACAATGGCTATTATGAAAGATACTAAAAAATCTATAGCAGCCGGTTTAACTGAATACAAAGACGAAAAAGCAATCGAAGCGAATTGTATAACTTGCCACAACCCGAAGAGCCCCACATACAAAGAATTCAAATTCAAAGAAGCATGGGGACAGATTGCTCATCCACTTCCAAAAAAGTAAATTTTCCTAATTATAATTAGCACTATTAAGCCGAAATAATGAAAATTGTTTCGGCTTTATTGTTGAATATATCGACAGTATGTGTCGAATATTTCAGCAATCACTATGTCTCTTTATGATAATATGTTACGGCGAATGACCTTATTTATTAAATATTTCTGACGTATATTACGACATTATATTGCTGAAAATTAACACAATAATTATACACTAAAAACATATCTGTAACCCTTTCATTTATTAATACTTATCCGATTAAATTTCAAGCGATATTCACTTATCATGGCATAGTGCATGGGGTATATATCAGTAGATAAAATAATTAAATCAGAACAAAAATAAGGAGTAATAAAATGACTGCAATATTAGTAATATTAACTATCATTCTTTTCATTACGATTGATTACCTAGTTTACAAAAAGCGAGGCACTGCTCTTCTTCAAGTTGCCCGAAGAACGGCTGAAACAGAGTCCACAATTAATTTTATCCCGCGACCAATTACAGATGAAGATGTGTTAATTCCAAGTGGAATATTCCTGCATCCAAATCATACTTGGGCACACATCCTCCAGTCGGGAAAAGTTAAAGTAGGTATTGATGCTTTTATTAGCAAGATCGTAGGCACAATTGATCGCATTTCTCTACCTGCAATCGGTGCTGAGGTTAAAAAAGGGGAACCAATTTTTAGCTTGAACTCAAAGGGTAAGGTACTGAGTTTTGCTTCTCCGATTAACGGAAAAATTGTTTCTATCAACGATGAGTTAGCGAAGAATCCAACCTTATTAACTGACCCCTACAAAAACGGTTGGTCGGTATTAATTGAACCTAAAAATCTTTCGTCTGATGTTCCCAAATTAAAGATTTCTGAAGAAGCTGCCAGTTTTATTAAATCTGAACTAAAAAGATTTAAGGAATTTTTGATTGGAGTTGCAAATGGAAATGCTTTAGGATTACAAACTTTGCAAGATGGCGGTTTGCCTGCCGCAGATGTGTTATCGTTATTAGATGGTGAAAAGTGGAAACTTTTTCAAAAAGAATTTTTAAGTGCATAAGTATAAAGAAGATTATACACATATGGAACATAAGGGTATTTTAATCGATATTACTAAATGTATTGACTGTCGGCAATGCGTCAGTGCTTGTAAAATTCAAAATAATTTACCCGATACTGAAGAAACCAAATTATCTGTTACAGCATACACAATTGTCGATGAAAAGGAAGAACGATTTGTCAGGCGAATGTGTATGCACTGTAATTATCCGACCTGCGAATCAGTTTGTCCGGTGGGAGCCCTTGAACAAACAAAGGAAGGAGCCGTTCTATATCACGCGGAGAAATGTATCGGTTGTCGCTACTGTATGATGGCGTGTCCGTTTCAAATTCCGAGATATGAATGGACTAGGAGAAAACCACAAATTCAGAAATGTAAACTATGCATCGAACGTATAGCCATCGGGAAAGATACTGCTTGTACGGAAGCTTGTCCTGTGGGTGCAACTGTATTCGGAAATTACGACGATATGCTTCAAATAGCCCAGCAAACAATTTTAAACGAATCTCATAAATATGTAAATCATATTTATGGAGAAAACGAAGTCGGTGGTACTTCGATACTCTATATTTCAGATGTTCCTTTTGAAAGATTAGGATTCAAAACAAATCTTGGAACTCAAAAATTACCCGAGCTTACTTGGAGTACATTATCTAAAATACCCTCGGTAGTAGCAGTCGGTGGAACGCTTCTCTACGGGATTTGGTGGATAACAAACCGTCGTAAAGAAGTGATTGAGTTTGAACGAAAAATGAAAGATTCACAACCAAATAATCCAGATGAAGAGAATTAAAAACGACATAGTATGAAAAAATCTGTAGTATCGAAATTCAAGTTTTGGAAAAGTGTTGGGGCTATTTTGATAGGATTAGCTCTCTATTCAATAATTATACGCTTTGTTTATGGGTTGGGTGCTGCAACCAATTTAACTGATGAATTCCCTTGGGGATTATGGATTGGTTTTGATATCCTTTGTGGAGTAGGGCTAGCTGCGGGTGGATTTACCCTTTGTGGTATAGTTTATATCTTTAATATAAAAGAATTTAAACCCATTATTCGACCTGCAGTTTTAACTGCTTTTTTGGGTTATTTACTTGTAATATTTGCGTTAATGGTTGATTTAGGACGTCCCGACCGCATTTGGCACGCGGTTATAATGTGGAATCCGAGGTCGGTAATGTTTGAGGTTGCTTGGTGCGTTATGCTTTATACAACAGTATTAGCAGTGGAATTCAGTCCGGCTTTGTTAGAACGTCTCAAATGGAAAACTCCTTTAAAAATTGTTAAAGCTATTACAATACCATTGGTTATTGCAGGCGTGCTCCTATCCACACTACATCAATCATCGCTCGGTTCGCTTTACTTAATTGTTCCAAATAAATTATATGGTCTCTGGTATTCCTCATTAATTCCTGTTTTTTTCTTCCTCTCAGCTTTAACCATTGGTTGTGCGATGATTATCATCGAGTCGTACTTGAGTGCACGGGCATTTAAAAAAGAATTGGAGTTCCCGTTGTTATTGAGGTTAAGTCAAATTATGGTGATGTTAATATTGATACAACTTGTAGTACGTGCCATCGATTTTACGGATCGCGGTACGCTGAATTTGCTTCTTATTCCAAGAACGGAAACTTATTTATTTTACTTAGAAATTATTTTAGGATTGATAATTCCATTCGTATTGTTATCTATTAAAAATATTCGAACAACGAGGGTAGGATTATTTTACGCATCCTTTACAGCAATTTTGGGTTTTATTCTTAATAGGATGAATGTGAGTATCACAGGGATGGAAGCTGGAAGCGGTGCATCATATCTGCCTTCCTGGATGGAAGTATTCGTTACAATGGGAATTGTTGCTTTAGGATTTGTAGCATTTAACTATGCGGTAAAATATCTAAATATTTTTGAAGAACGTGTTAAGGAGGAATACTCAGTTGATGATGTTGCTGTTACGGAAAATAATTTAAAACAGCGTTAGAAGATTAAATGTTTAATGAATAATGAGAAAAAAAATATCAACTCAGAATTTGTTTCATCAAATGACACAAAATGTGTCTGGATGACTGCGGGTATAGTTTCCTATAAGCTATGTGATTTAGAATTCGAATGTGAACATTGTGCATACGATAAAATAATTCGTTCTAAAATCTCGAACATATTTATTGCTAAAACCTATGAAGCCCCAAACAGTATAAAAACTATGAATTTTTCTGACCACGCAAAAATGCTAATTGATAAACTGGTAGATTCGGAAATCAATCCAACATATTATTATGCAAAAAATCACATCTGTTTATTTAAAGAAGAAGATGATGTTGTAATAATTGGTATTGATGATTTGTTAGCCAAAATACTCACATATATTACTTGCATCGTATGGATGCCGGTCGGAGAGTTAGTAAGGCAAAAGAAAAGCTTTTGCTGGTTCATACAAAAGGATAAAACACTTACTTTATATTCACCTATCAATGGAACAGTTCTCCAAAATAATTCTTCATTACTAAATTCTCCTGACCATATTCGAACAAACGATTTGCAAAAATCGTGGTTAACAAAAATTCAACTTAAAAGCGGTTCAAGGTTACAAGATTTCTACACAGGCGAAGAAGCAAAAGTATGGTTTGAAAAAGAATTAACGAGAGCTAAAGACACTCTATGCGGGATAATCGAGAAGTACAGACCTCCAATATCTTCGACTCAATTTGATGGTGGAATATTCAGCGGCTCTTTATCCGAAATCCTACCATCTGTTGAATATTGGAGGTTTCTGAAAAACCTCTGCTTCCTTAAATAAATTATTATTGATTTGTAAATTGTTGAAAAATTCCACAAATTACTGTGGAATTTTTTTTATATTATATAAAAAATGTGGTAACTATGAAAACCTTATTTAACACTATTTCATTTCGGCTGTTCTTGACATTGCTTTTCGTGATGGGTGTCTTATTAGGAACTTACATTTATTTTACTCTCCAATCTCAAGAAGAACATATGCTAACTTGTTTGAAGATAAATTCAAGCCGACTAAGTGATTTTATCAAAGGTTCGACACGGTACGGAATGCTGCTCAACAGAAGAGAAGACACACACCAAATTATTAATCGGCTTGGGAAAGAACCAGAAATTGAAGTAATCAGAGTTTTCAATAAAAAAGGTGAAATAATGTTTTCTAGTCTTAAGGAGGAAATCGGGACGAGTGTTGATATGACCGCCGAAGCATGTTACGTGTGCCACGCTGCCGAAAAACCGATTGAGTCAGTTCCTGAAAAAAGTCGCGCCCGTATAGTTACACGTCTCGATGGCCACCGTTCGTTAGGTTTAATCAATCCTATAAAAAACGAAGTAGATTGTTCGACAGCTGGTTGTCATGCACATCCTCCTGAAATAAAAGTGTTAGGTGTGTTGGATATTAAGATGTCGCTCGATCAACTTGATCTGAACATCGAAGAGGCACAGAATCAGGTATTTGCATTTTCAATAATTATTATCTTGTTGATAAACATTGTATCGGCAATTTTCATCAGGCAACTAGTCCATAAACCTGTTCATCAATTAATAGATGGGGCAAAAGCAATTTCAGAGAAAAACCTGAATTATAAAATCCCTATTTCGTCAAAAACGGAAATCGGTGCACTCGCCGATGCGTTCAATGATATGACTGATAAATTGAAAAGAGCTTACGACGAAATTAAAGACTGGTCGAGAAGCCTTGAAAATAAAGTTGATGAAAAAACAGACGAATTAAAACGTGCTCATGCTCATCTAATTCAAATCGAAAAAATGGCATCCCTTGGTCAGCTTTCCGCAACGGTAGCTCACGAACTAAATAATCCGCTTGAAGGTATTATAACTCTTACAAAACTTCAGGTGAAAAGATTGAATAAAGATAATTTGACAAAAGATGATTATGAAAAAATAATGAAAGATTTAAATTTTGTTGCTGAAGAATCGCTAAGGTGTGGTAACATTGTAAAAAACCTTCTTTTGTTTTCAAGACAGCAAGTTGATGAATTTAAAGAGGTAAACCTCGAACAGATAACCGATCGAAGTATTTTGTTGATCGCTCACCATATGCAGATGCATAAAATTCAATTAGTTCGAGATTTTAAATTAACTGACCCAAACATCGTGTGCAGTGCAGCACAAATCCAACAAGCTATAATTGCATTGATGATTAATTCAATTGAAGCGATGCCAAGTGGCGGAACTTTGACAATTAAAATGTTCGATACCGATGCCGATAAAATAACAATTCAAATTAACGATACAGGCTACGGAATACAGAGTGAAATACAAGCGAAAATATTTGAACCATTCTTCACGACTAAAGAAGATGGCAAAGGAGTGGGATTAGGACTTTCAGTAGTTTATGGAATCGTAAACGCGCACAAAGGCAAAATTACTGTGGACTCAATTGTCGGACGAGGAACAACATTTAATATTGTGCTGCCTCGTAAAATTTTAATCAACAAACATAAAAATACAGGGTAAGTTTATGAACAATAAAAATTATGGAATATTGATAGTTGATGACGAAAAAATTGTAAGGGAATCGCTGTATAAATGGTTTCTTGAAGATGGATACCGTGTTGATACGGCTGAGAATGCTGCCGAGGCATTACGAAAACTTCAGTTGGCAACTTTCGATATTGCATTCGTAGATATTAAAATGCCTGGTATGGACGGATTGGAATTACAACGTCATCTGAAGGAGGTTGATAAATCTCTGACGGTTGTTATTATCACGGCTTTTGCATCGGTCGATTCAGCCGTCAGGGCATTGAAGGCCGGTGCCTACGATTATGTAACCAAACCGATTGACCCCGATGAACTAACACACATAGTGAGCAATATCATCAACCAAAAAAAATTGTTAACCGAGAATATACAACTGCGTGAAAAGATAGATGAGTTAACTCATTTCGATGAAATTGTGGGTGATAGTTTACAAATAAAGAAGGTGTTTGAGTTGATTTCAACAGTAGCTAAAACCGATACAACAGTATTAATCCGTGGTGAAAGCGGAACAGGCAAGGAACTCGTTGCGCGTGCAATCCATGCACACAGTTCGCGAAAATATTTTCCAATTATCCCTGTCAATTGTGGAGCTATAAATGATAATCTATTAGAAAGCGAATTATTTGGACACGAAAAGGGTGCTTTTACGGGGGCTCAATACCGCCGTAAGGGAAAGTTTGAAATGGCTGATGGTGGCTCGATATTTTTTGATGAAATCGGTTGTGTAAGTGAGCGTCTTCAGGTCGATTTGCTGCGGGTGCTCGAATCTAAACAATTTACACGGGTTGGCGGTGAACAAGTGATTAGTGTAGACGTTCGTGTTATTTGTGCTACGAATAATGATTTAGAATTGGCTGTTAAAGAGGGAAAGTTCCGTGAAGATTTGTATTACCGATTAAATGTTTTCACGATTTTCCTCCCACCGCTCAGAGAAAGAAAAACCGATATTCCTCAGCTCGCAAATCACTTTATGAAGAAATTTTCGCAGGTTATGAACAAGCCAGTAACTCAAATCGACCCCGAAGCAATGGATGTTTTAGTGCGATACGATTGGCCTGGGAACATTCGTGAATTGGCAAATGCTATTGAGCGTGCAATGGTAGTAGGCAAGCCACCACAAATAAGTAAGGAAGATTTACCTATCCAGTTGAAAAATACAAATGGTATCAAACCGGCTTCAGACTCGATCGAAGAAATCGAAAAAATTCATATTTTGAAGATTCTTAATCAATACAATTGGAACATCTCTAAATCTGCTCAAGTCCTTGATATCGACAGAGCAACTTTATACAACAAAATCAATAAATATAATTTAAAGAATCAGTAACCGATGTTCATCGAAATTTTAGGTGCCCGGAATTTTGAGAAATTCGATTTTGAGTTGCTCTGTAAAGATGTAAAATCAACATTCAATTTAGATGTAGTGTTTAGAAAAACGGTTATAGATTTTGGTGCAACTTTCGATGCAAACCGCTTTCAATACAACTCAACCCAAATTCTCCACCTTCTGCTCAATAGTGGCAAAATACAAAACAATTCCAAAGCAATTATATTAACCGATTTGGATCTTTTTGTTCCAATATTAACTTATGTATTCGGTGAAGCTGAATTAAACGGGAATTCAGCGATCGCATCATCGCATCGACTTCACAACGAATATTACGGGTTACCCAAAAACGAACAGCTTCTTCAAACAAGAATTACAAAAGAAATTATACACGAACTAGGACATGCTTTCGGCTTGATTCATTGCAGCGACTATAGATGTGTTATGCACTCGTCAACTTATGTTGAAGATATCGATCTAAAAGATTCAAGTTTATGTATCAGTTGCAAAAGTCAAGTGGAAACTTATATAGGTAATTACAAAGGAAAATGATAACTACGTTTTATTTTGTATATTACAATATCAGAATAAAAAGAATTTTCCATGGTAAAATATTTTCCCAATACGTTCTATAATCCAATAGGTATTATTGGATTGGTTATTTCATTAATAACTTTCATTGTGTGAATATTTTTCGTTCTCGTCGGTATTCTCATTCCTTCCACATCTGTATATTTTGGTATAGTAACATTTTTGATTTTACCTGTTTTTTTAATAATCGGCTTGTTGATGATCATAATTGGAATAATTTTCAAGAGACGACGAAGAATCAGAGGAGGTGAAGTTAGGCATTTTATCAGCGTAGATTTTAACAACCCGCGTCACAGTCGAGGAACTTTTTTTTCACCACTGCTGTGGTTGTGTTTATGCTTTCGAGTGCATTCGGTAGTTATCAAGCTTTTGAGTATTCTAAATCAGTTGAGTTTTGCGAGTAAATTGTGCCACGAAGATATGGAACCTGAATACACAGTATACCAAAATTCGCCTCACGCACGAGTCAAATGCGCCGATTGCCACATCGGTCAAGGAGCCGACTAGTTTGTAAAATCTAAAATATCGGGAGTCTATCAGGTCTATTCTGTTTTATCCAATAAATATTCGAAACCAATTCCAAGACCTATTAAAGATTTGCGTCCGGCTCAGGAAACTTGTGAACGCTGTACTGGCTCCAATATTTTTTTACTGAATCGAAAAAACAAAAAACATATTTCAAAAAGTACAAGGCAAATACACCTTGGACTATATCGCTGCTTATGAAAATCGGCGGTGGCTCTCCCGAAATGGGACCGACGGCGGGTATTCACTGGCATATGAACATTATGCAGGAAATTGAATATGTGGCAAACGATTATGCAAGGCAGCAAATTGTATACGTTAAAACTTCCGACAATCAAAATAAAGTTACCGAGTATTTTTCAGCCGAAAACCCACTGACACATAACGAGATTGATAAACGCCCAAAATTTAAAGTCGATTGCATAGATTGCCATAACCGCCCTTCACACGTTTTTAAACCTCCGACATCTGCGGTAGATTTAGCTATGTATTTAAAATACATCGACCCAACATTACCGTATATTAAAAAAGTAGCTGTAGAAGCTCTATCGTTCAATTATTCTACAAATCAGATGGCACTCGATAGCATCCATTATGTAATTGAAATTTATTATGGAAATGAATACAAAGACATTGCTGCAACTCGCACAGAAACAATTAAAAAAGCGGTTTTAGAAGTTCAAAAAATTTATTCACGCAATTTCTATCCTTCGATGCAAGTTGCCTGGAAAGCGTATCCCGAAAATATCAGCCACTTGAATAGTCCTGGCTGCTTTCGATGCCATAACAGAAAACTCGTTAGTCCACTTGGGAAAGCTATAACTAGAGATTGCAACAGTTGCCATACGATTTTATATCAAGGCTCTGAATTAGTTCCGAAAACATTAACAACAACGGGGTTAGAATTTCAACATCCCGAAGATATTGGCGACGAATGGAAAACGACAAACTGTAACGAATGTCATATAGGTGAATAAAGGTACATGTGATCAAGTAATTAGGCCACGACGAACTATTTCATTTTTTCTTATGAGGTAAAGTGTTTTTCCATAAATTTAAGTAATATTTTAATATTCTTTGTATTTATCATTATATTTTAATAAATTTATACAAATTTGAATCAATCGATCCATTGTTTCAATATTTTCTTGAAGGAAAAATTTTATGAAAAAATTTAACATATTGTTATTACTTTTTTTTATAATTTTAGTGAATTCGTCGTCTAGTCAAATTGTAAATGGAAGAATATCTTCTACGTTTTATACTTTTGAGAAGTTCAACGATACAAATACATCTGACACTTACATGAGAGGATTTCAGACGTTGCAGCTCGATGTTACTAAGAACAAGATTTCATTCCATACTGTGATTCAAGGGAACGCAGATTTGTATTCTACAAATCAAGGGTTTATCCGTTTCTATAACCTCAATTTGAAGTGGAGAGATATTTGGAATTTATTCGATATCAATGTAGGCAGACATTCAGTTTTTGCAGGCGTCGGTAATGGATTGATCGATGGCAGTACAATAAAGTTAAAACTGATGGAAAATAAATTTGTGCTGACAGGATACGTCGGTGCATTAGTAAATCCACTTTTAAAAGGGACCTTACATAAGAATGTAAAAAATAATTATTTGGCTGGTGGACAACTCGTTACAACAGTCGTCCCCGATTTAAGATTTGGTTTGAGTTATATGAATAAGCACAAAGAACGGTTACCGTATTGGGCGCTACGAAGTGATTCGTCGGGATCATCCGTTCAACGGTTCATTGAAACAGATTCTCCTGCCGAACAATTTGCCGGAACGGATTTTATTTATCGTTATGGAACTTTGTTCTCGTTAAATGGTCGTTACGATTTTGATATCAACTCTTTTAACACCTCAAGAATACAATTCGGAACAAAAATCAATGTTACACAGAACATCGCACTGACGGGTGATTTTATTCAACGTGTTCCAAGGTTGTATTACAACTCTATTTTTAATGTCTTCGATTACAATAATACTTCTGAAATCGAAGGTGGTATCGAATATTCATATACTCCGACGATGCGATTGTTCGGAAAGTTTGCAAACGTCAAATATTCCGGCGACAATACTCAGCGATTCACTTTCGGTATGGGTGCTGAGTATGGCAGTTTAGTTTATTCCGGTAATACCGGTTATGCCGGTGAACTTAGCTCTGTATCTGTTCTACTATTTTATCCTTTGATGGGCAAAATAATTGTTCCCACCATATCCGCATCGAGATCATCATACAAATTCATGAAGCAAGACCTTCGGAATGAAACATTTTCTGGTATGTTAGGGGTTACGATAAAACCAGAAATTCCTTTTTTAATTGATGCACAAGTTCAGTGGTTGAGTAATAAGATTTATAAAAACGATTTTCGCTTTTTTTTGAAAATAAATTATTTCTTTACTCATCGATTAAATTTAATTTGAAGAGGGGAAATTATGAGCAAAATATATTTAATATTCGTACTTCTTGCTTTTGTGGTTGGCACATTATTTAGCATAGGAATGTTTAATAAGCAGATTCAAAGTTGGAATGGGGAAGACAGGTCTTTAAAAATAAAATTCTCTCATGAATTGCACGTAAAAGATCAGGGAATTGTTTGTTCCGATTGCCACATTGAGGCAACAAAGAGTAGGTTATCTAGCGATAAACTTTACGGCGATCACGCTTCTTGTCAGATGTGCCACGAAGAACAAATCACTAACAACTGTACTTTTTGTCATCAGCGAGAAAATGATTATATCGCATTCGAAAATCCAGATCGTGAAATTATATTTTCTCACGAAAATCACTTGAAGGTTGAGGATGTAAACTGTTCCAATTGTCACAAAGGTTTGGAAGATGTTACTTATGCAACTAATAAGAATATGCCAACGATGGTAGATTGTAATACTTGTCACGATAATATTAAAGCTACAAATCAATGCGAAACTTGCCACACCGATTTTGCCACTCTGCTTCCAAAGGACCATCGTTCTATAGATTTTTCGAAAGAGCATAAAACTTTAACGAGAGTTGGTTCAATGGATATTAGTTGCACCACCTGTCACAATGCAACATTCTGCCAACAATGCCACGATGGCGCCAGCTTGTTAAAGTTTGGTAGCGACGGACTGATTAGCGACCCGATGCCGCGGCTAACCCGACGTGATTCACCTAAAATGCTAACTTTGCAAATGGTGCACGATATGAACTACCGGTTCACGCACGGTATTGATGCTAATGCAAAAAAATCGGATTGCTATTCGTGCCATGAAAAGCAATCTTTCTGCTCTGCTTGCCATCTTGAAGGTGGAAACATTACCCAAGGTAAATTCAAACCGAAGTGGCACTCCGAAATTGGATTTAAGACATTCGGAGTTGGTTCAGGTGGTGGTAAACATGCTGAACTTGCCCGTCGCGATATAGAAAATTGCGCGACTTGCCACGATGCTTACGGTGCCGATGCAACTTGCATAAAATGTCATTTCGATAATGATGGAATTCGTGGTACAAATCCAAAGACTCATCAAACAGGTTATATGAAAGACGAAAGAGGGCTATGGCACGATACAAACGGTGCTGTATGTTATACATGCCATACCGACCCCAACGCAAGAGTGAACGGAAATAAAAAAATTGGTTTTTGTAGTTATTGTCATATATAAGGAAGTGAACATATGAGAATGAAAAACATATATTTAACTTTTATAATAATTATTTTATTTGGTGGATGTTCAAAACTACAAAAAGAACTTCCCGAACCGACATTGCCAACAGTAATACACTCTAAAGGGTGGGAAATAGTATCCTCTGAAAATTTTCACGGTAAATTTTTGCATCAAAAACAGTGGAAGCTAACCAACTGTGTCTCCTGTCATGGTAGTGATTTCGGAGGCGGAACAAGTGGATTTTCATGCTACACTTGTCATAATTCTTATCCTCATAGAGTTGGTTTTTTGCAAAAGAATAGCGCCTACTATCACGGTTTATATCTAAAGAATGAATCGTGGGTTACGTCGTCTTGTCAAGGATGCCACGGTGCTGATTTAACTGGTGGTAACAGCGGTGTGAAATGTGCAACCTGTCATGATTCTTTTCCTCACAAGGCAGGATGGAAGGTTGCAGCGCAAACAACTTTTCATGGAAAATATTTAAGAGGAAAAGAATGGGATATGCAGTTATGTAGAGGTTGCCACGGTACTAACTACGACGGCGGAACGGTAACCAATGTGAGTTGCATGACTTTAAATTGTCATGTTGATAAATATTTAGCCGGAAAATCCCCCGAAGCTTGTAATACATGTCACGGAAAATTTTCGGAAAGGGAAATTATTGTTTCGAGTTGGGCGCCGCCAAAAAGCATCGACGGGGATTCGGTAACAACTTCGAGGGGAGTTGGTGCACATCAAAATCATCTTGCTACAAATACAATCGGTTTAACAGTTAAATGCGCAGAATGCCATTCTGTTCCTAATCAAACTTTTGTAAGTGGTCATCTGGATAGTAATCTTCCGGCAGAAGTTATTATGAATGATACATTAGCACGTCTAATTACCGCAAATGGATTATTGGTACCAAATCCTACATATCAAACTACAAATTCCACTTGTAGCAACACTTATTGCCACGGTAACTGGCGCTTACGTCGGGTGAATTCCACAGCACAATGGGGTTATGCAGATTCGATTATGGTTGGAGCCAATAGATCAGTCGTTTGGACAGGTGGATCTAATGAAGCAGCCTGTGGAACATGCCACGCGAATCCACCAACAGGACATATTGCTGCCACACTTTCTACATGCGGAAACTGTCATACAGGAATTGTGAACAGCGGAGGTTTGATAATCGATAAATTTAAGCATATTAATGGCAAAATTATGCTCTTTGGAATTGAAAAGAATATGAATTAAAAAAAATGAGTAATAATAAAATGGGATTTAAATGTATAAAATAGTTCAAAAACAAAAACTTTCAGATACAATAACAAAATTAGTAATCGAAGCGCCGCTTGTAGCCAAAAAACGGAAAGCAGGTAATTTTGTGATGATTCGAGTAAAAGAAAACGGTGAACGTATTCCGATTACGATCGCCGATTCTGATATCGAAAAAGGAACTGTTACTATAATTGTTCAGGCAATAGGTAAAACTACAAAAATGTTGTGTTCACTAAATGAGGGGGATTATGTCTTGGATTTTGTTGGTCCTCTCGGTGAGCCGACACCAATTCATAATTTCGGAACAGTAGTTTGCATTGGTGGAGGAGTGGGAACTGCCGAGGTTTATCCCATCGCAAAAGCGTTGCGAGCTGCAGGTAACGAAGTGATAGGAATAATTGGAGCCCGCAGTAAAGATTTGATTATACTCGAAAAAGAAATGGGTGTGGTGTGTAATCCGCTTTATATCACTACCGACGATGGCAGTTATAAACGAAAAGGTTTCGTATCAGATCAACTACTTGACCTTATAAATAGCGGGACAAAAATTGACGGAGTTTATGCAATTGGTCCGATTCCGATGATGAAAGTATGTGCAGATGTAACTAAACCTTTTGGCATTAAAACTTACGTAAGTTTGAATCCAATAATGGTTGACGGGACAGGGATGTGCGGCGGATGTCGTGTTAATGTAAGCGGAAAAATGAAGTTTGCCTGTGTTGACGGACCTGAATTCGATGCTCATCAAGTTGATTTTGATGAATTAATTATGCGTAATCGTACTTATTCTGCTTTAGAAAAAATATCTGACCAAATATACGAAGAACATGTATGTAGATTGGAGGGAGTACAAAATAATGCCTAATCCATTAAAACCCTCTGAGAGAATGAAAATACCCCGCCAACATTCGATTGAGCAACCTTCGGCGGAAAGAACGAAGAATTTTAATGAAGTCTCATTTGGATTGAATGAAGAGTTAGCACTGCTTGAAGCAAAGCGATGTCTCGATTGTAAAAACCCCGTTTGTATTGATAATTGTCCGGTGCGAATTGATATACCCGGATTTATTAATTTGATTCTCGAAAAAGATTACGCCGGAGCGGCTGATAAAATCCGTGAAGCAAATTATTTACCCGCAATCTGTGGCAGAGTTTGTCCTCAGGAAGACCAATGCGAAATTGTATGCATATTAGGTAAGAAGCATGAACCGGTTGCGATTGGTAAACTTGAACGCTTTGTTGCTGATTATGAAATGGCTAACAAATTATTTAAATCTCCCGTAGTTACTAATCATATCGATAAAAAAATAGCTATAGTCGGTTCAGGTCCTGCAGGTTTAACGTGTGCCGCCGAATTAATTAAGTTAGGATACAAAGTTACTATCTTTGAAGCACTTCACGCTACGGGTGGAGTTTTACGTTATGGAATTCCGGAATTTCGTTTACCGAAAGAGATTTTAGATATCGAAGTAAACAGAGTACAAGAACTTGGCGCCGAAATACTTACAAACTTTGTAGTTGGCAGAACAGCTACATTAGACGAGTTGATAGATGAAATGGGTTATGAAGCTGTATTTTTAGGAACCGGTGCTGGAACTCCAAATTTTATGGAAATTCCAGGTGAACATTTCAGCGGTGTTCTATCTGCAAACGAATTTTTGACACGTGTTAATTTTATGAAAGCTTATGCTTTTCCCGAAGCTGATACACCTATTAAGATCGGGAAACAGATTGCAGTAATCGGCGGTGGTAATACAGCGATGGATGCTGTTCGCACTGCAAAACGATTAGGAGCCGAGAAAGCGTATTTAATTTATCGGCGTTCACGGAAAGAA
>JBBINX010000047.1:0-17874 GCA_037443685.1 Ignavibacteriales bacterium | reverse complement strand
TTTTATTTTTAGTTTATTTAAAAATTCGTTTGCTAACTTCGTAATATCGCCCGCACCCATTGTTACCACAATATCGCCGCGTTTTACAATTTTTAATAAATAATCAGTAACATTTTTCTTGTCTTGAACATAATGAACTTCTTTATGTCCGAATTGTTTTGCTGCGTTCACTATCAGTTCACCGGTAATGCCTTGTATAGGTTCTTCGCGAGCAGGATATACGTCAGTAACTACAAGGACGTCTGCGAGCAAAAACGACTTGCCAAAATCTTCATAAAAATCCCGTGTGCGTGAGTACAAATGGGGTTGAAAAACACATACTACACGTCTTCGCCATCCAGATTTTACACCCGATAATGTTGCTGTACATTCCGTCGGATGATGCGCATAATCATCGTACACTGAAATTCCGTTAACTTCGCCTTTCTTTTCCCATCTTCGATAAACGCCCGAAAATTTTTCGATGCCAGATTTTATTTGTTCGAATGGAATATTTAATTCCAATCCGACTGCGATTGAGGCAAGAGCGTTAAGGACATTATGCTTACCTATAGTTTGAAGTATAACTTGCCCAATCTCGATATTATCTTTTATTAATGTAAATTTTGAAGTATCCCCTCTATAAATAATATCTACTGCTTGCAAGTCTGCTTGCGGGTTTAGACCGTATGTAATAACTTTTTTATGCGACATTTGCAGCATTATATCTTGAAGAGCCGGCTCATCAAGGCATAGCACGACAAAACCGTAGAAAGGCACTTTTGTAGCAAACTGCACGAAGGCACTTTTTATATCTTCCAAATCACGATAACAATCGAGATGGTCGGTTTCCAAAGTAGTCAGTACTGCTATAGTAGGAGTGATTGATAAAAACGACCTGTCAAATTCATCAGCTTCTACAACGATATATTCACCTTTACCGAGACGTGCATTCGACCCGCCGAATCCGTGCAACATACCTCCCACGATTACTGTAGGATCAAGCCCACCCTCTAACAAAACTAAACTAATCATCGAAGTTGTGGTCGTTTTACCGTGGGTACCTGCAACACCGATACCGTATTTTAGCCGCATTACCTCTGCGAGCATTTCTGCTCTGCGTATTATAGGAATTTTTCTGCGTTTCGCTTCGATAACTTCTAGATTATCGAATGAGACGGCAGAAGAGTAAACAAGTGCATCCACATCGTCTTTAATATTTTGAGGAGAATGACCTTCAAATATTTCGGCGCCGAGAGTTTGCAGGCGCTCCGTAATTTCGCTCAACGTTTTATCTGAGCCGCTCACTTTAAAATTCTGGTCGAGCAGTATTTCGGCAATACCGCTCATACCGATTCCACCAATTCCGACAAAGTGTATTTTCTTTATGGATGAAAACATAATGTTATTCCATGTCTCTAAATTTTATGTATCGCATTTTTCTTTTGGGTACTTTTTCACCAATTTCATGAATAAGCTGCATGAGTTCTTTCTGATGTTCATACCTGCCAATACGAATCCTGAAAAGTCTTTTTCTTTCTTTTATTTTAAATACGATGATTTTAGATCTACCTGCGGTTTGCACAGATTTCTCACGCCCGATATAGATCCATTCAATATCGGAAAGTTTAATTTCGTGTTCATGAAACCTATTGTGAAAAACGATTGCACCATCTTTGATTATTAAACGCTTACCCCTTATTTTGTTCATTATTAAAATAGCAAATGAAAGAACTACAAAAAATAAAATTATATATAGAATTGGATCCCGAAAGACAAGCGAAAACGAATCTTCGATTATACTTCCCCTAAAACCGGCATATACCACAAGTGTAACTAAGTATATTATTGCCTGTTGATAATAAAAGTCAAGTTTGTATTTGAACGATTTTTCCATATCAACTACACCATTCCTATTATTTTATTTACGATCACTGATGCCGCGTCTGGCTTACCTAACATTAAACTTTTACTAGACATATTGCTGCATAAATTTTCATCTTTAATTAAATTAAAAATCATGTCTCCAAGTTTGCTGGCTGCATCTTTATCAGTTACTATCAAAGCAGCGCCTGCATTCGCTAAAGTTTGGGCATTTACCGTTTGATGGTCGGCTGCCGCATGCGGATAGGGAATCAATATTGCAGGTTTACCTATAAGGGTTATTTCAGCAATCGTTGTGGCGCCCGACCTGCACACTACAACATCTGCAGCAGCATAAGAATATTCAATTTTATCTATAAACTTTCCCGACCAAATACCTTTCGATATATTTAATCTTTTTTCACTCATAATTAAATTTATTCTATCGAAATCTTTTTCGCCGGTCTGCCAAATCAGTTGGATATTATTTTGTATTAAAGTGTCGAGAATATTTAAAATGGCATTATTAATTGAAACAGCTCCTAAACTTCCGCCGAATACGAATACGGTTTTTTTATTTATATCCAAACCGAAGAATTTTATTCCTTCTTCTTTAGAAATCTTTCCGATAATATTTCTTGTAGGATTTCCGGTTATTTCCAAATTTCTTGACGGTTTAAGCCATTTTTTGGTCTCACCAAATGTAAGAAAGACACGGTTCATTCGCTTCGACAGCAGTCTTGTAACTATGCCGGGGAAACTGTTCGATTCATGGATTGCGGTTTTTACACCCATCAATGAAGCGACAAAAAGAACGGGCCCGCACACATAACCGCCTGTCCCAATGACTACGTCTGGTTTGAATTTATTTATAATATTTAAAGATTGCATCATTGCGACGAGTACTTTAATTGGAAAAACAATATTTTGTAACCGAAAAGAACGTTGAAAACCGCTAATCCAAATTGTCCGAAAGTGATATTCTTTTTGTGGCACGATACGCGCTTCAATTTTATATTTAGTACCGACAAAAAGTATTTCGGCATTTGGAACAAGCCGCTTGAGCTCATCCGCGATAGCGATAGCTGGAAACAGATGTCCGCCTGTTCCGCCACCCGCAAATAAATATTTTTTAGAATCACGTTTCACCTCAATTCACAATGAACTTTGATAATACATAACCTGTGAACGATGTAGCTGATAGTAAAAACAAACCGACTGTGTTCAAAATATATTTTGTATTTTCAATTCTTTGACCTATAGCATTTTTAAAACCAACCCCCATCCAAATTCCTATTGGAATAATTAAAGGAAACATAAAGCGTCCTTGAGCTTGTCCATACATTGCACCGTAGTAAATCAATATTATCATTCCAATAACAATACTAATTAATGAAGTACTGAAAAAGCTTTTACTATTATTAAATATTTTCTTCACGTATGAATCTTTATTTAAAAAACTTTTATTAATTCCATATAAAGCGATTAGCGCAATAATATTTCCGATGATGATAGCTGGAATAAATTTAATATCATTCGTTCTTCCAGCAACGGCCCAAAAAGTATTTAGAAAATTTTTAAATGCTCTATAAATTCCATAAGTAATTGAATCCCAATTCGGAAAATGTGCACCGACACTGAGCGGAATAAACGATCCATATAATTCTTTATTCCTTAAAAGCATAGGGGCTAAGATTAACACCACAATAACTGCTGCAATTATCATCGGTCTGATGCTGGAAAATTTTATTTCTTTCCAGTCAACTTTGGAAATGAAGAAAACAAATAGGAATGTTAACAACAAAACACCAGTGTACTTCGTTAAAAATGACAAAGCTGCAAAACTTGCTAATAAAATAGTTTCTTTAATAGTTATCTTATCGTTTGATTGAATTGCTATTAGGAATATTATTCCAGCCAAACAAGTAATTAAATTATCGTTGTTTATCATCGATGATATAAACATATATGATGGCAGCAAACTTACGAAAGCCATTAAAAATATTTCGGAGAAATTATTTTCTAACTGCAATCGTTTAATTATCAACCAAGTTGCTACGAATGCGAATACCCATAGTATTACTGAAATTGAGCGTATCATAATGATGTTACTCAACTCGCTGAACTTTATAAAATTTCCGAATGAATAAAACAACGACATTGCCAAGTAGTATGCAGGCGGTTGGTAATATTCATAATCATTCCGATCAAAATCGAAAACATCGGGTTGAATAGGTAGTGATTTATTTTCCGCAATAAACTGTATGTAACTCAGATGAGCTTTCTCATCGGGAGATTGATATGCAGGGACCTGAAAAGCAAATAGCAAGCGGCATAAAAAGCCGACTCCAAATAGCAAGATGATAATATTTCTTTTACCTGGGTGCGTAACGGGAGAAAAGAATTTTTCGCCTTTAAGTCGCAGTAGCGCCCATAGCATAAATCCTAATAAAACACCAAGCAATATTTGTACACCATTAATCATTTTTTTTCAAAATCTATATTACTATCAGCATTAACAGTTCCGACAACCGGTACTCTCGATAATCTTGGATGCAGGTCGGTTTGTTTAGATATATTTAACAATACACCAATTGCATACGCTGAGAAAACAATTGACGAACCCCCGTAACTAACAAATGGCATGGGTAATCCTGTTGTTGGCAAAAGTCCTAAAGTAACCGATGCATTTATCAATGCGTAAACCGTTATTGTAATTGTAATTCCGTAAGCTAAAAATTTACCGTAATCATCTTGCGAATATCTTGCGATTTTAAATCCGCGCCATAAGATTAAGAAAAATAAAGACATGAAGAACAATGTACCGAGAATACCATACTCCTCACCCACGATAGAAAAAATAAAATCACCATACGATTCGGGTAGGAACAAATCTCTTTGTTTACTGTTACCAAGCCCAACCCCTAAAAGTCCGCCGTTGCCAAATCCGATTATACCCTGCCATAACTGATATCCCGATTCTTTAATTGTCATACTATCTAAAGTTAATAGTGATGAAAAATTTTTCAGCCAAATTTCCACCCGTGCTAATCTGTATGATGCGCTAGCCATATAAATCAGTACAATAAATATTAATGGAACAACCGTCAATATTAGATGTTTAAAGCGTATTCCCCCAATAAATATCAGTATTAAACTTATTAAAAGTATTATCGAACCGGTGCTAAAATTTGGTTGTATCATCACGAGTCCCGATATGATGCCCACCCATAAAACCAATGGTAGGTAGCCTGTTTTAAAATCAAGTACTAATTCTTTTTTTGTTACAAGCATGGTGCTGAGATGAAAAATTAATGCGAACTTAGCAAACTCCGACGGCTGCACACCGATGCTGCCGAACCTCAAGAAACGAACTGCTCCTTTTACTTCACCGCCAAGCACCAACGTAAGGAGTAGAAGTGAACAAGCGACTATCAAGATACCTTTTGTAAACTTTTTGTATTTTTTATAATCGATATTCATTCCGATAAATAGAGCAACTATAGCAATGAACACTTTAAAAACGTGCGAAGTAAGTAGAACCTCGCTTCTGCCGAATTTCTGCAGCGCCCACGATGATGATGCCGTATAGACTACGAGCACACTCAAACCCATCAAAATCATCACACTAAATAGTGTAATAAGGTCGCTATAATTATATTGCGGTTTGGTTATCATAGTTTATTCACTAGCTCTTTAAATACTCTACCGCGATGTTCGTAATTCTCAAACCAATCGAAAGAAGCGCAAGCAGGTGAAAGCAGCACAACATCACCATCAACCGATATTTCGAATGCCTTTTTTACGGCTTCTGTCATCGAGAGTGCGATCTTGATTTCTGTGTACTCACGAAACTCAGAATTCACCTTATCGGCAGATTCACCAATTGCAATTACCGACTTCACTTTTTCTTGCACCGGTTTGAGAAGTTTAGAATAATCGTTGCCCTTATCTCTTCCGCCCAGCAGCAGCACAACTGGATTGTCGATAGCGTTAAGAGCGTACCAAACAGAATCCACATTAGTTGCTTTTGAATCGTTAATATATTTTACACCGTTTTTTTCCCTTACGAATTCTAATCTGTGCTCTACACCTTTGAAATTTTTAAGAGTATCTGCAATTACATCGTTCGAAATCCCCGAAGCAGAAGCGACAAGGGCTGCTGCCATCGAGTTGTAAACATTGTGTACGCCCTTAATAGAAATATCTCTAATAGGAATCAGATTGATACTTTCATTGTTATTTTTTATAACAATAAACTGAAAACCGTCAGATTTTTTGTACAAGCATGCGCCTTCGTCCAATTCTTTAAAGACACTGAATGGAACTAATTTACATTTGGCATTATTAACAATCCTTTTTACATACTCATCGTCTTGGTTATAAATCAAAATATCGTTTGCAGACTGATTCATAAATATTCTCGCTTTGGATGCGGAATACTTTTCCATCGAATTATCGTACCGGTCCATGTGATCGACAGTTATATTAAGGATAACCGATATGTTTGGTCGAAATTTTTCTGTATAGTCGAGTTGAAAGCTACTAACTTCCAAAATCGCCGTCGTGTCTTCACTCATATTTGCAACGATTGCTGAAAAAGCAGTGCCGATATTACCTCCAACTTCGTATTTTTTTCCGCTTGTTTTAAAAATTTCACCGATTAAACTTGTAGTAGTCGTTTTGCCATTTGAACCTGTTACTGCGACGATAGGTGATTTACATAACCATGAAGCCGCTTCCAATTCGCTGAAAATCTTGAGGTTGCGACGTCGGGCTTCAACTATAACGTGTGCATTTGATGGAACACCTGGACTAATAATCATCAACGAACAGTCAAAAACTTTTTCGGTGTGACCACCGTATTCGTAAGATATTCCGGAGACTTCGAGCGTCTTTATAGAATCCTGTAATTTGGCGGCATCCGCTGAATCGGATACAAACACAATTGCACCGAGCGATTTAAACAGCTGTGCCGCAGCGACACCACTACGTAGCGCACCAATAATGCTGATTTTTGTATTTTTAAAATTTTCCAAAATTGATTTATTTGACTTGTTCTAACCTAAATTCTTTTTCTGTTAGTTTCTCGAATTTCAACTGTGAACCAACTTTCCATTCAAGAAGCTGTTTTGTTTTTTCATCACGCAACCAATAATGTTCGTGCGGCTTCTGCGGACCCATACAAGTGCACGACTCCGATTCGACATGCGTAGAAAATTTTTCGTTTCCGATAGATAACGTAAAATCTTTCCAAGGTCTCGGAAATAATTTTAAAGCTTGCTTCGTGATGATTATCTTCTTATCAATCGCTTCGGTTTGCGATAGAGTTTTTTGATAAGTAGTTGATGTAACCTTGTTTTCCGACATAGTATCAATTCCTTTCTTTCACATTACCTTACTTTGAAAGTTGCTAAACTTAATATTACAAATAAGATTGTGATAATATAAAATCGTGTAACGATTTTAGGTTCGGACCATCCCATCAATTCGAAATGATGGTGTAAGGGAGCCATTCGAAAAACTCTCCTTCCCTCACCGTATCGTCTTTTCGTGTACTTAAAATAATATCTTTGTATAATCACCGACATTGTTTCGAGCAGGAATATGCCGCCTAAAGTTGGAAGTAAAAATTCTTTTTTAATAAGCACGGTTAAAGCACCGATTGCTCCGCCGAGCGCAAGTGAACCGGTATCGCCCATGAACACCTGCGCCGGATAAGAGTTGAACCAGAGAAATCCGAGTGCGGCTCCCACCATCGCCGCACAGAAGATACTCAGTTCGCCATTCCCGCGTAAAAACGGGATTGTTAAATATTCGCTCCAAATCACATTTCCACTGATGTAGCTGATAACAGCCAGAGCGAGAGCTACAATACCAACCGTGCCTATCGCAAGTCCGTCGAGCCCGTCGGTCAAGTTTACGGCATTACTTGTTGCTGTGATAATAAAAATAACCATAGGAATATATAGGATACCCAAGTCGAATTCTAAATGTTTAAAAAACGGAACTGTTGTACTTGAACTGTATTTTACCAAAGTAGAATCGATCCATTGCGGAAAAAAATAAATCACACTGCCGAGGATGAGTCCAATCGTAATTTGCCCGACCAATTTATATTCTTCAATTAAACCTTTTGGTTTTTTCTTTACAACCTTCAGATAATCGTCCCAAAACCCGACTACGCCTAACCAGAAAGTAACGAGAATTATTAAAATTATGTAGCCGTTTCTAAGATCGCCCCATAGTAAAGTGGGAATTAAAATTGCCCCTAAAACAATCAACCCACCCATTGTTGGTGTGCCAGCTTTACTTAGATGAGCTTTGGGCGCATCAACTTTGGCAGCTTCGCCAATTTGTTTTTGTTTTAAGAGATGAATTATTTTTGGTCCCAACCAGAAAGCAACTATTAGAGCTGTAACAGCAGCAATACCCGCACGGAATGTAATGTATTTAAACACTCCGAACCCGGGTATCGAAAACTGATGATTTAAGTAATCTAAAAGATGGTATAACATTTTAGTTTTTTAATTCTCCGGTTAAATACATTACGATATCTTCCATTTTCATTCCACGAGAACCTTTCACAAGAATTATATCGCCATCTTGAACGATATTTTTTATACTTTCGCATAAGACTTTCTTATCTGAGTAGTGCGTTTTATTTTTTAGATCCGCTGAGTCGTATATGTGTCGTGCTTGTTTACCATAAGTAAATAGATGAATAGTAACTTCTGAACCTCTTGCAAACTTCGTAACAGCTTCACCCACCATAGTATGTTGCTGTTTGGATTGATTTCCTAACTCGAGCATATCGCCAAGAACGATAATTTTTTTCTTTTCAGTCTGCATTAATTCCAATGTTTTTAATGCTGAAAGGACTGAATCACAATTCGCGTTGTATGTATCATTTATAATTGTAACTTTTCCCGCTTTTACTATTTCCATACGTTTGCTTGCGGGTTTAAATGTTTCGATAGCTTTTTTAATCTTCGCTACCGGGACGTTGAAGTATGAACCTATCGCAGAAGCAGCCAATGCATTGCTTACGTTATGCCTACCCGGAATAGCGAGTTGAATTTTCGAAATATTATTACCAGTATTTGAAATTAACTCGAATGTAAATTTACCGTCGCAGTTCGCCGATAGATTTACACCTACAATATCAGCATTGTTTTTTTGGGTTCCGTATAAAATTCTGTTCTTCAAGCTCTTACTTAACCTTACAACTTTATTATCATCGGTGTTTATGAAACCAACGGATTTTGATTTTTTTAAAGTGAGATATTTGAATAGTTCGCCTTCTTCTTTTGCCGCCCCATTAATACTACCGAAAAATTCGAGATGCTCGTTGCCAATATTTGTTATCACGCCGTGTGTCGGTTCGAGTATTTTACAAAGATATTTAATTTCACCGAAATGGTTCGTTCCGATTTCAACGACAGCTATCTCGTGCTTACGGTTTAATCTGAACAGAGTCAGGGGAACACCGATGTGGTTGTTCAAATTTCCCTGTGTGCTTAATACGATGTATTTTTCGGACAAAACATTTGCTATCATATCTTTAACAGTTGTCTTTCCGTTGCTCCCGGCCACAGCAATGACGGGAATATTAAATTTTTTCCTGTAAATATTCGCCAATTCGCCAAGCGCTTTTATCGCATTCTCAACAACTATAATCGGTTTGGAAAAAAGAATACTTTCCTTGTTCTTCCAATACTTTTTCTCAAAATATTTTCTGTCAACGACTAACGCAACGGCACCGGCTCTTATTGCACTAATGATGAAATCGTGTCCATCAACTTTCTCGCCGCGGATAGCAAAAAATATTTCGCCTTTCTTTATCGTCCGCGAATCAGTCGTAACACCCTTTATCGCAAATTTCCCCAATCCTTCGACGTTAAAAGCTTCGTTAAAGTTGATATTGAGTATGTCATTTATGCTTAATGTCATTTACTTTTTTTATTCATTATTTGTCGGACAAATTCCACATCGCTGAAATGTAATTTTTCTAAACCTATTATTTGATAATCTTCGTGTCCTTTTCCAGCAATCAATACTACATCACCTTTTTGAGCCATACCAATAGCTTTTTCAATCGCACACCGTCGATCAATTTCTTGTAAAAAACCTCTAGATTTATCGATTCCTTCAGCAATATCCATCATAATTTGATATGGGTTTTCAGTTCGTGGATTATCAGATGTAATAATTACCGTGTCGCTCAGGTCGGCTGCAATCTTTCCCATCTTCGGCCGCTTTGATTTATCGCGATTTCCGCCTGCACCGAAAACAGTTATAATTTTCCCTCTACGTAAATTATCTGCCGACAAAATATCTCTCACGGCGAGCAAACATTTTTCGAGCGCATCGGGGGTGTGCGCGTAATCCACAATTGCTGTCCACCCTTCCGGCGATTCGATACGTTCAAATCTTCCGCGAACGGGAAGTAAACTTTTAAGAGCAAACTGAATTGTCGTTGCATCAACACCCAAACCGATTGCTGCGGCAGCGGCTGCTAAAATATTATAAACATTAAATTTTCCTATGAGCGGTGAAACTATCTGAAATTTTTCTGAGCCATATAAAATCGAAAAACTTGTTGACGATATTCCAAGATTGATATTCTCAGCTTTTACCGCAGCGTTCGAGTTTATTCCGTAAGTAATTTTCTTCGCGCGACAAGATTCAAGTATCCTCAATCCGTATTGATCGTCAACATTCGATACTGCGATGGCACTCTCGTCTAAATTATCGAAAAGTATTTTCTTCGCTTTGAAATACTCTTCCATCGATCCATGATAGTCTAGATGATCTTGTGTCAGATTTGTAAAAACTGACGCCCGGAAATTAATTCCGTACACACGATATTGATGCAGTGCGTGCGATGAAACTTCCATTACAACTGAACTACCATTTTTTTTGATAACCTTTAAAAGAATTTCGTTCAATTCCAATGATTCGGGAGTCGTGAGTTGTGAATCTAATACTTCGTTACCAATTTTGTTCTCGATGGTTCCGATTAAGGCGACATTCTTTGGGTCTGAAGATTTTTTTTCGTGTTCTTCTAATATAGCTTTGATGATGTGGGTCGTCGTGGTTTTTCCGTTCGTCCCAGTAACACCTACGATCGATAATTGATTCGAAGGATGATTGAAATAATTGGCGGAAATTTCAGCCAGTGCTTTCCGTGTATTGGGCACCACTATTTTGGTAACACCTGCATGCATGAAAAATGAATCGGGAAGTATGTTATCATTTTCTAACACAATCGCTTTCGCCCCATTTTGAATAGCATCCTGAATAAATTGATGCCCATCGCACGCTCGACCGCTAATTGCGACGAACATATCGCCACGATTTACTTTTCGCGAGTCGTACTGCACGCTGCTGATTACTACGTCGTGAATAGTTACCATCTTTCCATATACTGTCTGGAATATTTTCGATACTATTACATTATTTAATAAACTCGAGAGCACCATTTCTTTCACTGCATCTTTCCCGTTAAATTATCATCACTACAAATTATCGAAACAACTGTTTTATGTGATGCAAATTGTCCAGCATCAGGAGACTGGCTGATAACGGTTCCGCTACCGTAAATTACGTATTCAAAACCTTCTATTGTTAAACGGCTAATAGCCCTACGAAGCGGAAGACCTATTAAACTCGGAACGAGATTATGACGATCGGATATTTCGGACTTTTTCTCAAAGATCAATTTTACTTTTGTACCTGCTGGTACTGAGTCGCCTGGTAATGGTTCTTGAGCTAATACAATCTTACCCGCGCCAATTGGGTCGGTAGTTAAATTTTTACTTTCTAATAATTTCAAAGCGATTGAAAGTTGTAGATTTGTAACATCTGGGACGATAACTCTTTTATCAGCCGTATGGTTTACAGCAATAATATTCTGACTAACATTACTGAAAATGCTTTTAGTCATTTTTATACGATTAACAATTTCACGGAATATCGGTGCTGCTGCCGTTCCTCCCGTATAACCAGCAACTCTTGGGTTCTCTACCATCACTAAACAAACGATTTGAGGTTTTTCGATTGGAAAATATCCGACGAAAGAAGCAAGATATTTTTCTCGTGTATACCTGCCATCAACCATTTGACGTGAGGTTCCTGTTTTACCCGCGATATCAATCCCGTCAACAAGAGTTGCCTTTCCTGTTCCACGCAAAACAACACCTTCCAAGAACCCCGAAAGTTTTTTTGCTGTCTCTTCACTAATCGCTCGCCTAATTTGGAGAGGTTTTGATTCTTTTATGATTTCACCATATTCATTCACAATTTTCTTGATAACGAACGGTTTAATCAAAATACCTTTATTGGCTACGGCGCCATAGGCAGCTACAATTTGAATCGGTGTTGTCCCAACTTCATATCCAAAAGACATTGTATTCAGTGTAGTGCCCGACCATTCGTTTGGCTTTTTGAGTTTACCTTTTATTTCACCTGGTAAATCAATCATCGTTTGTGCACCGAAGCCGAAATCGCGTGCTTTAGTATAAAATCGGTCCACCCCGACTAAGTTGCTGACTTTTGCCATAACTATGTTGCTTGATTGTTCCACCGCTTCTTGAAAAGTCAAAACATCATGGGGTTTTGTATCTTCTATCAATCTGTATTTACTGCCGCTAATTTGTACGTTATATTTTCCATTTTCAGCATTAAACTTTTGTTCTGGTTTAACGAGATGGTGTTCTAAAGCCGCAGATGCTGTAACAAGTTTGAAAATTGACCCCGGTTCGAACATATCAGTAACAGCACGAATTTTTTGATAACCAATATCTTCGACGGAGAAATCGTTCGGGTTAAAGCTCGGATACTGGGCAATCGTTAAAACTTCGCCTGTAGCCGGTTTCAGCATTATTAAAATTCCAGCGTCTGCTTTAGCTTTTTCTATACCACGTTTCAACTCTTCTTCCGCGATTGACTGATAAGCCAGGTCGATTGTGAGAAATAAATTTTTACCGTTTTTAGGTTCAACTCTCGGATAATCTATCGAAGCGCGAGCACGTCCATAACCATCACGTTGCAAAATCATATACCCTTCTATACCTTTCAGGTATTGGTCAGCAAATAATTCAATTCCGCTTAATCCAAGATTATCAATATTTGTACTGCCGAGTAGTTGTCCACCAACTGTTCCATAATGATATAATCGTTTTGGGTGACTTATTATAATAAAACCGTGGATTTTTTCTGATTCAAAATATTTCCTGTACTCGGGAGTAACACCCCGTTCGAGATATGTAAACCGTTTTCCTGAATTTATTATTTTCAGATAATCTTTAGCTGGCTTTTTAAAAACCTTCGAGAGAAGATTGGCTAGCTTTAATTTGTCTTCTCTTGAAATCACAGAATCGTCAACTGCTAAATCGATAAACATAGTGTTAGAAGCAAGTATGTTTCCGTTTATATCATAGATATTTCCCCTATTCGCGGGGAGCGGAATTTTAGCTTCATATTGTTTACGTGCATATTCTTTAAAGTCGGAAGATTTAACTACCTGTATCTGAACTAAGCGTGTAACAACAACCAGCAATCCGAAAATTAGTACTGCTTTAAGAAAGCCCACACGCCGTGTGCGGCTTCTTATAAATTTAACGCTCGTGTGATCTATATTTTTGTTATTGAACATTTTTATCAGTGTTAATCGATTTCGAACCATATCGGTTGTTCTTTCGGTCTGATCATACCGATATCTCTATAAGCAATAGATGTAATTCTTTCCGAACTCGCCTTCTCATTCATTTTAGCGTGTAATAACTCATTTGCGTTGACGATATTCGTATAACGATTTCTTAGTTGATTTATTTCATCCGCTAATTGGTTAATAGCTACTATATTTTTAATTGCTAAAACACCTAACAGTGTGATAATAAAAATCATTAAAATGTTAGCTAAGAGTGATGGCCTTTTTTGTGGTATCGGCCGATTCTTTCGTATCATAACATCCGATGGTCGAGTCTTTTCGTTCCCCTTAAAAACGGATCGAGGATCTGGTGTTAAGTCCATACGAAAGATTTCACGCTTATTTTCCATAATATTAATATTTTACTATCGTTTTTCGGCAGCTCTCATTTTTGCACTTCTTGCACGCGGATTTTGGTTAATCTCATCGTCACTTGGAGTAACAGGCTTTTTCGTGAGAACCTTTAGCCTAGGAATTATTTCTTTGTCGGGAATTAATTTATGTCTCGAATATACTTTTTGCTTAGAAAAATCTTTAAAAAAATCCTTTACTATTCTATCTTCAAGCGAATGATAGGAAATAACAACAATTCTACTGCCGGGCTTTAAAATATTCACCGCATCAGAGAGTCCCGAACGTAAAGAATCCAGTTCGTTGTTAACTTCGATGCGGATTGCCTGAAAAATCCGGGCTAACGTTTTTGTGATAAATTTATTATTTACAGTTGATTTAATAATTTCTACCAAATCGCCCGTCGTTTCTATGACATGCGATGCTCTGTAAGAAATAATTTTTCTGGCTATATGACGAGAAAATCTTTCCTCGCCGTATTTCCAAAATATATCAGCAAGTTCTTTTTCTAAGTAACTATTGATGACTGTGTGTGCATCTAATTTTTGCCGTTTGTCAAACCTGAAATCAAGTTTTGAATCCATTCGGAAGCCAAAACCTTTTTCGGGTAAGTCAATCTGAAAGGAGGACACTCCTAAATCAAATAGAATACCGTCGATCTTAGAAATATTTTTTTCGGAAAGAAGTCGGGAAAGATGAGAAAAGTTGCCGTGAATTGTTAAAATCTTTTCTCCAAAACGCCTTTTAGAAAAATTTATAGCATCCTCATCAGCATCGATTCCAACTAGAACTCCTGTGGGTAAGAGTTTTTTTAAAATCTTTTCCGAGTGACCACCACCACCCAAATTTGCATCGACATAGATACCATCTGGTTTCGTAATAAGGAGTTTCAAAACTTCTTCGACGAGAACCGGAGTGTGATATCCATCAGTCATATCAATTTTCAAGGAACATCATTTAGAACTGCCGCTTACAGCACTCATAACCTTTGCTGCAATACTCTCATAAGTCTCGCTTTGACTATTTTTATATTCAAAATATATATTAGGGTTCCATAATTCAATCTTATCCAGTGTACCGATTATGATTACCTCGCTATCGATACCTGCATATTGTCTTAGTTCGGTAGGAATTGTAATGCGCGCCTGACTATCCAGTTGAACATCCGAAGCTAAGTCCAGTATTGTTCGAGAAAATAAACGATGGTCAGGATTATAATTTGAAAGTGTTCGTAATTCTTTTTCGACTTTTGCCCATTCGTCCAACGGATAAACATACAAACATTTATCAAATCCTCTCGTGATTATAAAGTTATCTTTGATATCATCAGAAAGCATTTTGCGTAATTTTGAAGGGATGTTTATTCGACCCTTATTATCTACACTGTATTGGTATGACCCTTTTAACGAAGACATATTTATAAAATAAACCTTTAAAATATTTAAAATTTCCTACACACATTTACCCACTACGGATAAAGACGCTCTTAAATTTATTGAATTTTTACTAAAAGTCAAGCAAAAAAACAAAAAAAATGATTTTTTTTAGGTGGGGAATTTTTTAAAAGCATAATATTACTAAAATAGGGCATTTTGAGGCGTTTTTAGGAAGGTAATATATTAAAAAAATTTCTATTTTGTATCACGAATTATCTTGAAAACAGCCGAATAATCTTCACCCCCATATCCTTTGGTAACTGCCTTATCAAATAATTCTTTTATAACTCCCATAGTAGGTAAATTAATGTTGTTGTTCTTGCCGGCTTCTATAATTAATTTCACGTCTTTCAATATGTGTTCGACCATAAATCTCGGTTTAAAATTTTCTTCTAGTATTGTATGTCCTTTGAATTGATAGACAACCGCATTCAAAGTAGAGTCGCTCAAAGCTTCAAGTAAAACCTCCGGTTTTAAACCAGCTTTTTGTACAAACAAAAGTCCCTGAGACAAAGTTACAATCATATTTGCAATAAAAAGATTGCAAGCTAATTTCAAGTGAGTTGCTTGGCTTGGTTTTGAAAAATGCCATACACGTTTACCTAACGCTTCCAAAACATTTTTGTTTTTAGAATAAATTTCTTTGTCTCCTCCTGCAAATATTAAAAGTGAACCTTCGATAACATTCGGAATACTACCAAGCACCGGTGCGTGCATAAAATTTATTTTTTCCTTTTGATAAATTTCCGTTAATTCATCTATTACCGACGGCGATACCGTACTCATATCCACATGTGTTTTCCCCCTAGCCAAACCTGCCAATATTCCTTTTGCGCCACAAGTTATTTCTTTCAGAACATCGGGAGTAGAGATCATCGAAATTATCAGTCTTGCTTGCTCAGCTACGGCCTTTGGATTTTCTGCCCATTTTGCGCCTTGTCGAAGTAGTTCCGTTGCTTTTTCTTTACTTCGATTATAAACAACTAATTCATATCCCGCATTGATGAGCCGCTGAGCCATCGGTTTTCCCATCATTCCAAGTCCGATAAACCCGATTGTTTTTTCCATATTCTACTCCAATATATTTTTTGATTTTAAGGATTGTATTAACTTGTCAGTATTTGTAAAAAGGTGTGTCTCTATTCTTATTTGATTTGCACTTTCGATATTTATTTTTTTATCATCTATAAAAAATATTTCTTCTGGCTTTAGATTAAGTGCATTCAACATGTGCATATATATTTTAACCTCCGGTTTCAATGCTCCTATTTGATAAGACAAAAAATATTTTCGAAATTCCTTTAGAACCGGAAAGTTTTTCAGTATATAATCGAAGTGTAATTCGTTAGTATTGCTTAAAAGGTATAGCGGATATTTGGTTTTCAACTGATTAATTAAATCTTGTATCGCATCAATATTGTTGGTTGCCACACTGCACCATGCTTGTTTAAATTTTTCAAAATCAATTTCCAGTCTAAGTTGTTTTTTAACAATCAGATAGAAGGATTGGGTATCCAGTTTTCCGCTTTCGTATCTTTGCGTTGGTACAGACAAAAGATTGTTGATTTCCAATTCAGAAAATTGTTTTTCAAGCTTCGTGTGAATCAAGAACGGTTGATAATCGATTGTTACCAGTGTGTTACCTAAATCGAAAACAACAGCTTTTATTTTAGTGTTATAAGTTTCCTTCATTTTTTTTCTTTCGATAAAATGTCAATACTGTCATTGATATTTATGATAACATAAAAACCCCCGCTGCCAGGTCCGCAATTTACAATTTTTGTTTTACCAATTACATCCTGACCGCGAGCTTCGTGTATGTGTCCACATACTACTACATCTGGTTGATAATCTTCGATGAATTCACGGACTGCTGTGCTACCTACATGGATTCCCAAATGGATAATATCTAACCGCGTTCCGTAGGGCGGCGTGTGAGAGATTAATATTTTTATTTTTGCGTCTTTAATTATTGAGTAGCCCGTTACGATTTTTTCGGTTAATGTTTCTTCGCTAATTTCATACGGAGTGTTAAGCGAAGTATAAGATGAGCCAGAAACCCCAAAGAATCCAATATCCTGAACAATTATACCGATACCGTCCAATCCAATATTTTTTTTTAGATAAAGTTCATCGTGCTGTGGCAAATCCATATTACCGGCAATACAAAAAAGTTTTTTCGACAACCGGGTAAAACTTTCGATAGCTGTCTCAGTTTCCTTAACACTACCAACGTTAGTTAAATCTCCTCCGATGATAACTACATCTGCCAACTCAGATTTTATTATCTCTTCAGCTTTAATGTATGAACCGTGAATGTCTGTTAAAGCCAATATTCTCATAATTCTTCAATTGATAATTGTAAACTGAGTCTAATTTATAAAATATTCTGTTATAGAACAATTTGTAAATCTGAAAATATTTTCATATAATTACGTGGCAAATAACACTATTCTCAAACTAAAGTAGGAGCTATAAAATGTTAAAGAAATTTACATTAATACTTTTAATCACAACTTTAATTGCACTTCC
>JBBINX010000046.1:0-17904 GCA_037443685.1 Ignavibacteriales bacterium | reverse complement strand
GCGGCGTGCGAACACGCGAAGAAGCCATAGAAATGGTTGAAAGCGGCGCAGACAGAATAGGTGCAAGCGCAAGCGTTAAAATAGTTAGCGGTGATGTTGAAACTACGAAAAGCACTTCAATGTATTAAATATTAACTGGAAGGAATCTATATGAAGAAATTCTTTTTTTCAGTTCTTACTATTTTTATTGCTATCCTCTGGATGGGATGTGCTCCGTCCGAAGAAATGCAAGAAATTGAAAAAATTCCAATAGAAAAAAAAGAAGCACCGCCACAACAACCCGATGCGATGGTAAAAGTTGATACATTAGATGTAAATATTGAGACCAATCAGAAGATGGCTTCCGAACCGAGACAGATTCTCCCGCCTCCACCTCAACAAGTGATAAAAAAAAGGATAGAAAATTTTTCTATTCAACTCGCTGCATTTAAAGTTGAAGAAAACTCATTGCAGTATGCTTACACTGCGAAAAATCGATTAAACGAGGACATTTATAATATTTTTGATAAAGGTACAGCGTTATACAGAATTTTAGTAGGCGATTTCAGTACAAAAGAATCAGCAAAAGTATATCGTGACAATTTAGTAAAAGAATTCCCGGAATATCGAGATGCTTGGGTAGTCGATGTAAAAAAAGAAATTAGAAAATGAATAGAAAAGCGATATTTATATTTTTGCTTTTTACATTTATAGCTGGATGTGCTATATTTGGACCGAAAGTAAAAAAAACCCCCGAAGAGGAAAGAAAAGAATTTTTGGATAAGTATGAGAAGGATTTTGAACCGAGTACCTACGACGATGAAATACCGTATGACCTTAATGAAGAAATGAATAACCTAACTCCTTTTAAACCTTCCGTTAGAGATTCTGCTGAACCTGAATTTATTTCCGGATTTCGAATACAACTTTCTATGACTACCAACATCGATGAAGCTAACCTATTGAAATCGGAAGCATTCTTAAAGCTTCCTAATGATTGGGTGTATGTTATTTATGAGGCGCCATATTATAAAGTTCGTGTAGGAGATTATAGCTCACGCAACGTTGCAAGCCAGAGCTTAATTTCAATTGTCAAATTGGGGTATAATAATGCCTGGATAGTTCCGGATCGTGTATATAAAGTTCCACAACCTAGAAACACAGACGATAATTTTTAGAAAGATAAATTATCTCATCCGAATCGTAATCCCGTCAACAGGCCATCGCGCCCGCAATTTTATCGTATCCGGATACATTACAAATTTCTCGGCGTTTTTATAAGGAAACACGCTGCCAGACGAATATTTCCCATCATTATCTGAGTCAAGATATGCTTCAATTATGTATTGTCCTTCAACTAAATTTTTTAATTCAAAGCCCCCGTATTTAACTAAACTTAGTGTAACGGGCGGAGTGATAGCGTTAATATTCTTTGCAATCAAATATATCCTCCCGCTTGTTGAGTCAACTGATTCATTTATTATAGCCCCGCGAATGAAGCTCGTTTTCTTCAAATCAATCGTTCGAAATCTAACTCTATGTACACTATCGCTGAATGAATTATTCGAATGATCAATCACCGAATCCAGTACAATATTCAGCGTATATGTCATTGCACTTGTTAATTCTGTTTTAGGGAAAAAATTTACATACACATCGTTGATCCATTTAAATACACCTTGCACTTTTATATCATTTGAATCAAGTACCGAAAAACCGTTCTCAAAACTTTCTTTCTTTACTGGTTCAGAAAAATGAATGCCGAAAATATTTGAACAAGGGATATCTTTTGAATCATTATTGATATTCAAGGTAGTGATATACGGTTTGAGTGTATCGGGTGTCAGCGACCCAATAAAATACGATTCATTATGTTTAAACGAAATCGGGTTTCCTGCTGTATCTTTTACATTTTTGACAATTATTCTATACGTAACCGAATCTTGATCAACTGTTCTGACCAAGACGGTATCTGCTAAAGGGTATGAGAGATTTAAATTCAAGATTTCTAAAAGCTTTTCATTCAGCGTATCAACAATCGAAAAATTACTTGATATTATATTGTCCCCATCTAACGCTTCACTAAATCTGAGCAAGAGATCGTTTTTATCTATTGGTATCGCATCCAATAGAAAAGGTGGGGCAGTATCTTGCCTAACCATTTTAAATAGAACATTGGTAAAATGTTGATTATCGTTAGACAATTTAATATCGTTAGTGTACAATCCGAATTGATCAATCTGTGGATCATACAATAGATTACGGAATTCATCTCTCACAGCAAACAGACGGTAAGTTCCGTATGCTAAATTCGGCATTATGAATGTTCCATTATTGCCTGTTTGGGAAAGATGGTCGGGCTTAAAAAACCTTGGATTGAGTGTGTCAGGATTGATACCATTTAATTTATAAGCAAATATCATAATACCTTCAGGTTTGGAGTCTAATACCTTTCCGGATATCGATGCGGAATCGATTGCATCACCGGTCGAGAATGCAAGAGCAAAAGTTGTATTCATTCGGTTATTATTACGGCGATCGCGCACATCAGTTCCAACTGTCATTACGTATGTAGTATTCTCTTTAGGTTTTTCAGAAAACATGATTGTTAGTTTTTTCCCGATCCAATCAAATTCAAGTTTACCGAGATTAGGAGAAATAAACACTGCTTCCTGTGCATATCTTTGTAACACATATTCACTAAATTCCAAAACAATTTTATTTTTATCAAAAAACAGGGAATTAGGAAGAGGGTCGGATGAAATAATTTCAGGAGGAATACTATCCACAGGTCCCCCGGATGGCTGGAACTGCCCGGCACAGCTAATAAATAGAGATAAAATAACAAACTGATAGAATCTGAGAAATATTGAGTTCTGTTTATTCATAACGGCAACAATATAAATAAAAACAGTTTAATTGAAAAATGTTCCTCACGGTCCGCGACAATCTGACGGTTAGCAAGAGTAACAATCGATGATTTTTTTTATTAATCGTGGATTGAAAGATTTAGGGTAAGAATAACTGTCATCAAACCATTTATTAAATAATACAACGGTCGCATATTACTTCGTTTCGTCCAAAATCATAAACTTTTTCTGCTGCTCTTTTCTAAAATTTTTTACCGCCTTCTGATGTTCGACATAACTTTTTGAAAATGTATGTCCACCTCTGCCGGTTGCGACAAAAAATAGATAAGAATGTTGTGCTGGGTACAAAGAAGCAATAATTGCTTCGCTTCCTGGATTATTGATTGGACCTGGTGGTAATCCTAATCGTCTGTATGTGTTGTATGGTGAATTGACCATCAAATCGCTATATAGCAAACGTCTCGGACCATCTGGCAAAACGTATTGTATAGTCGGATCGGCTTGTAGATACATATTCCTCTTCAACCGGTTATAATACACTCCAGCGATAATCGGTCTTTCTTCCGGAACATCTGTTTCGCCTTCCACAATCGAAGCCATTGTGATTACATCATTCATCGAAAGTCCGAGAGATTTTGCACGATTTTGCAGTGAGTCATTATAAACTTTCCAAAATTCTTCAACGAGCCTTGTAATGATTTCTCTTTCGTCGGTTTGCCAAAATAAATTATACGTATTCGGCATTAAATATCCTTCTAAAGAAGAAGACGATATACCCAATTTATAAATAAAATTTTTATCGAAAATAAGATTAACAAACAAAGACGAATCAATCCCTAATTCCCTAACAAATATTTTAGCTTGGTCAACAGCTTTTATACCTTCCCTTATTGTAACGGTAATCAAAAGTGCCGATTTACCTTCTTTTAAATCCTTTAATATATCAAGGTTCGACATACCTCGAACGAACAAGTATTTCCCAACACGGATACTTTTTTCCAAGCTTAAAACTTTTCCAGCAAGAACAAAAAAGAATTTATTTCTGATGACTCCTGCAGATTTCATCGAATCTGCTACTTCATTAAAATTCATCCCTTTCGAGACAATTACAATTTTTTCACCCTTAAAATCTGTAGCTAAGAAAAAAGTAAAATATCCTAAAATAATAAATGTTAAAACAACGAATGCAAGTATAATTAAATATTTTGTGTATTTAATTCTTTTTTTCATTATCCAACCCATTATTTTTCATCATTCCGATACGTTCGAGTTCTAACTTTGCAATTTTGTAATCCGGTTGTAGTATCAAAGAATTACGATAACATTCTTCCGCCATTATTGTATTGCCCAAAGCTGCATAGGCTTGTCCAAGAAGAAAATGACTCCACGCTAACTTAGGAAACATTTTCACCGATTGTTCAAGTATATATCCTGCTTGTCCACTATTCCCAACCGAGAGAAGATAACGTGCTTGTTCATTTATTTGAGTGATATTCTGAGGCACAAAAAGAACTGACGCGGGGTGATATTCGAATACTTCCATAATTTCGAAAAACCTTTCGTCTGTTTGAAAGAGAGGCGTTTGATTCCCGAGATGGAACCAATTCCTTAGCACGGCAAGGTGTGTAACTTTTTTTGATTGAAGAAATCTGTTTAATCCGTCAAAGCTGCCAATATTTTTTATCATTTCTGGAGATATTAGTCCGACCATATCAACAATCCTTCTTTCCGAATAATAAGCAACCGCACCTACATCGTGTGTTGCGACTACAGCATCTTTCTGCAGATTATTTCTTATCCATTTTGCAGTGGTTACTTGCCGGTCGTTAATATATTTGCACCCATCCGCATATTCATCAATAACTCCTTTGGTAAATTTTGCGAAATACAGGATTAAAGCTAAAAGCAATACAGTTGAAATCGACAGATAATATCCTTTTTTTCTAAATATTTTAACACTATCGTGCAGAAAATTTATACAAATTGATAGCCCATATAATCCTAAAATCAGGATGAATGGTAAAATCGGGATTAAATACCGTCCGTTCTGATAGAGGTATGGTAAATAGATACCGTAAGCGATTATCATTCCTGCAATCCATAAAAAATATAATGCAAAACTATCATATCGTCTCAGGAAAATATTTTTAATTATATACAAAAAACCGATTGTGGAAAAAATAATAACTGGAAACATTCCCTTTGTCGTCAAGAAATCTATGACCTGTTCAGAATAATTCGATGTACCGCCAGAATAGTATTTGACCTTTGCGGCAAAAGTATTTGGAAAGAAAGTGCCAGATAGAAAATAATTAAACAGGAAATAGAAAGCAACGATTGCACCGAAGATGATACCAGCTTTATAAATCCAATTAACGTTACTTGATTTCCCCCGTTTATTTTTCCCCACTTCGTTTCGATCGGTGTAACGACGATATATAAAATCTATCACGAAAGCAACAATTAAAATAAAAGCTTCCGGCCTGAACCACAAAAATATTCCAGTAGTAATAGCTAATGGAACGGCTTTCTGAATTCTGTAAAAATAAACCGATGACAGCAGAAAAAATATTGCTGCAATCGTCTCCATCCCGGATAAACTTACCCAGATAGTGCGCCATTCAAATAGAAACAGTAATGAACCGGCAATAGCTAGTAATACCGACTTGTTGGATTCAAGCATTAGTAAATGAAAGAAAACGAAAACCGAAAGGACAAAGAAGATAATACCCAGTGAATAACTTAAGATGAATTCGTTTGATGTAATGAAAAACCCGATTGCCAGAAGCGCAGTATAAAAGGGCGCTGTTGAACCCGACGTTTGCATCTCATTTTTGTAATATGAAAAACTGCCATACTCATTTAGATTCTTTGCAAACTGAAGATGTATCCACGAATCATCCAATGGAAAACCAAAGTAACCATTCTGATTATGTGCAGTATGTAGTGCAAATACCAATAAAAGTCCCGACGATAATAAAATGAGAGCAATACATATTTTCAACACCATGGGATCCACACGGAAATCATATTTTAAAAGATGGTGAAAAATTTCTTGACTTTTTTTATTACTTTTTTTCATAATCTATATATTCGTATTTCCAGCAATTGCTAAATTCGGTACAGCATTTAAATTGAAATCGGACGTATATCCTTTTTCGAGCTTCATAGAGCCTAACAGAGCAATCATAGCGCCGTTGTCTGTGCAGTAATCTAAATCCGGGAAAAATACATTTATCCCTTTTACATCAGCATCCGTTAGCTGACGGATAAGTTTTTTTCGAAGTTCAGAGTTTGCAGACACTCCACCCGATACTGTAACATAATCGACTTTATATTTTTGTGCGGCTTTAATTGTTTTTCCTACCAAAACATCTGTTACCGCTGCCTGAAAACTTGCGCAAATATCCGATAACAGTTTAACATCTATTTTATTTTTACTCTCACTAATTGGATAAAACCCATTATCTTTTAACCAATACAATACCGATGTTTTAAGTCCGCTGAAACTAAAATTAAAGCTACCTTCATCCAAAAAAGAGCGGGGAAATTTTACGAACTTGGGGTTTCCGCTCTGCGCGAGTTTATCTAATATCGGTCCTCCAGGAAAACCTAATCCCAACATTTTCGCGACTTTATCATAAGCTTCACCTGCCGCATCGTCGAGAGTTTCACCCAAGAATTCATACTCAAAAGGTTTTTTTACATACACAAGCTGTGTGTGTCCACCTGAAACAATCAGACATAGAAAAGGATATTGCGGTTTTTTCACACCTAAAAAATTTGAATAGAGATGCGCTTCAATGTGATTTACACCGACGAAGGGGATTTTCATCCCATAAGCAAATGCTTTTGCAAAGTTTATGCCGACAAGTAAAGCCCCCGCTAAGCCCGGACCGTATGTAACGGCAACTCCGTTGATTTTCTCTTTTGTCAATCCGGCTGTATTTATGGTTTCCTCAACAACTGGTATAATTAACCTCTGATGAGCGCGTGATGCTAATTCGGGAACAACACCGCCATACTCGTGATGTACGAGCTGTGATGATATTATATTCGATTTTACTTCACCGTCAATCAAAATCGCTGCCGAAGTTTCGTCGCACGAAGTTTCGATTCCTAAAACAATCATAATGTTGTTAATAAAGAAAATTTTTTAAATACTTGCAACCTTTTCCAATTATTTTTCTTTAATAGCCGATATCAATCTAAAAGAAATTGAATGTATATTAGATTTGCTACAGTCAACCTAATTTAGTATGAATAGTGCAAGAGGGGGCGGTTAATTCTTATACCAAAAGCAAAATTTCAAATAATGAATATCGAATCTCTAATGTTGAAGTTTCGAAAGCCAACCGCAAAGTTCACAAAATATGTGCGGAAAATACTAAGCTTGATTCGGTAACACAGAAGATAATTTTAAAACCAAGACAACTTAATTTAACAAGAAACCATTATTTCCTTAACGATTATATCTATTCCTTTTTGAAATATATCTGGTGTGGTTAATAGACTGACGACCCAAAATCCATCTCTGTCGAAATCATAGAAAAAACCCGGCTGAACGATTACTCCGTGGTTTGTCAAAAAATATTCTACCCATTCTTCATCACTTTTTAATTGTGGAATTTGTAATATAGCATTCCATCCACCTTCAACATTCATAACTTTTATCAGCGAATTGTTTTTAGTTCTATCTACTAAAAACTCATAATTAACTTTTATTCTATTGCGAATATCCCCGTTTTGCTTTTCCCTTAAACTAAACCAATTTTTAGCGGCATTTTGAATAGGTGTGCTTACCGTGAGATAACTATCTGCAATTATTTCAAGTCGTGATATTGCTTCGCGTCCGACATCCTCCCTACCATTCACAACAATCCAAGCTAATTTCATCTGTGGTAGTCCAATTATTTTCGAAATACCGCTAAATGTAAATGTGAGAACATCTTTTTTCTCGGCTAAACTGTTTACGCGCGATTCATCTTCATAAAACGAATAATCTAAAAATACTTCATCTGCTATTAAAGCCAAATTGTTTGAAGCGCAAACTTCTACAAGAGTTTTATATTCTTCTTTCTTGATATATGAGCCGGTAGGATTATTTGGATGGATTAGTAAAATTGCTTTTGTCTTTTTAGAGATATTTCTTGTGATAGAATCGAAATCAAAAAACCATTCGCCATCATAAAGAAGATTATAATACTTAATCTCGACATCGCTAATTTTAGTTAAATACTCCATTAGTGGATAGCTCGGTTTGGGGACCAAAATTTCATCTCCTACATCCATCAATAACCGAAAGATAAAAGTATATGCTTCACTCGTGCTAGCCGTCAGGAAAATATTCTCAGGGTTGATATCAATGCTATGACTTGAGTAATATTCAGCTACCGCAGCACGTGTTTTTTGCAAACCTTTAGAGTTTGGTTCGTAAATTAAATTCTCTGGATTCAAAAGTGCACCCAGAATATCCTCCTGGGGATAATGAAAGCCGCAGAGAGTCGGGTTAGATTCGGTTAAATCTAAAATCAATAATCCTTTTGCCCGCCTCTCTTCTATTAACCTTGATGATTTATTAGGAGTTAAATTCCAATTTGTTCGTGTAGAAAACATGTTATTTTTCTTTTAAGTTAATGTGAAACTTATGTAAATATCGGTGCATTATAGGAAATACCATTAAAACTGCTGACTAAAGAAATATCACATCGCTGAAAAGTGCATAGGCCGATGCATACAATTTTCCTAAGTTTGTGTGCATCACTTTCACCGGGCTCATTCCTGTCAAAATCATTGATGCATTGAGCGATGCGTCAATCCACGGTAGATTTTAAATTACGTGATAACCTGATATATTAAAACTGAGCGTGATAACGCGCCGACCTGTTGAAATAAATGCATGCTTAAATAAACGCCGCATAAATGTCGGCTTGGCTAATAACGGTGAGCGATGATGTTCAAACTTTTTACATTTTTATCAATTTTATCTTTTGGATTTTGATACTGCTATTTGTATTTTAACACAAACTATGATAGTAAAAGCTTATGCAAAAATCAATTTAGGACTTAGAATCCTCCGCAAAAGGGTCGACGGCTTCCACGATATCGAAACTGTGTTCCACAGGATTAATCTGTTTGATGAAATTACATTCGAGAATTCCGACAACATTTCTTTAGAATGCAATGATCCGGTTATTCCGACCGACGATAACAACCTGTGTATTCGAGCAGTAAAACTATTGAAGTTGAAATATAATATTACCACTGGTGTCCACATCTCTTTAAAAAAGAATATCCCCGTGGGTGCAGGATTAGGCGGCGGTAGTTCAGATGCGGCTTGTATTTTGCAGAATCTCACCAAATTTTGGAAAATCGATACTGAACAAGACGATTTATTTCAACTCGCATCTCAGCTCGGGTCGGATGTGCCTTACTTCCTTACAAACGGGACTGCCCACGCAACCGGCAGAGGTGAAAAACTTGAATATTTTGAACTCGATGTACCATACTGGATTGTCATCGTCTTTCCTAGCATTCATATATCTACAAGTTGGGCATACGGTAACCTGAAGCTGAGATCCATTATTGATAACAAAAGTTTGAAAGATATTTTGATAAAACATATTAACTATCCTAAAATATTAAAAAAGAAAATACAAAACGATTTTGAAGAATTAGTATCTGAGAACTATTCTGATATTAAAAAAATTAAACTCTATTTGTACGAATGTGGAGCCGAATTTGTTCAATTGTCGGGAAGTGGATCATCCGTCTTTGCATTTTTTAAAGAGGAACAAGTTGCAATGGCCACAACAACCTCATTCAAAGAAAATTATAAAACTTACCTGACAGAACCAAGTTTTAAAATAACACAATCGTCCAACTCTCAAATTGCATAAATGTATAAGTTTCTATATATTTTCTAAAATTAAAAGGCAGAAACGACATTTGAATAAATTAAAATTACTCATATCCATTTTTTATTCCCTTCTTATTACAAATGTCGTAACCTTTTCACAAAACGGAGTAATTCTCGGGGACACTACTATTATATTTGAAGCACCCGACACATCAGATTTAGATACATCAGTTGTTATCGAACAGCCACAGGGTAGTCAAAAAAGTTACAAATATTTCATTCCTATTCCCGCTTATATAATATTAACGACATCCAACGCAACTAATTCAATTATTGATTCTGTTCAAATATTCACTGATTATAGATACACAGGAAACTTAATTGAGAGCTTACCGGGCGTTTTCTTTTATCATTTAGGAAGTATAGGTCAACCCCACCAACTTACGATAAACGGATTAGACGGCAGATTAATTAGCGTTATGAATAATAGTATCGGATTGAACGAACCACTATCAGGTATTTACAATTTTCATCTTTTCCCCACTGAAGAATTAGAGAGAGTTGAATACATAAATGGAACTCGGTCGTTTATTTACAACTTCAATGCGACCGGTGGCATTATAAACTTAGTACCAAAATTTCGCTCACCAAAGAGACCATACTCAAAAATACGTTATACTGAGTCCAATTATGAAGAAACAATATTCGACGGCTTATTTGTTCAGAACATTTTTCCTGATTTCAATTTGTCAGGTGGTGTACAGAGGATTTCGTACGATGGGAGATTCGTTAACAGCGCATACGACGCTTGGCTTGTGCGTGTCAAGCTGCGATACAATTTGAGTGAGAACCTCAATATATATTTCAGTGAAATATATAACCAAAATAAAATGGAATTGAACGGTGGCGTAAACCTTCAAGAAACTCAAAGTCAATATCTATACAATAACTTGCGAGCAGTAGTCAAAAATCCAGACTCACACGAAAAATTAGCGCGTAATGATTTGCAATTGGGCGCCATCTGTAGATTCCTTCTTGATTCTACGTCAATCACAAATTTGACTTTCTTCCTTTCGAATCAAATGAGGTTATATAGCGATGACGAAAACACACGGACGCCCAATGGTATCTTTCAAAAACTCAATCATCACTCACGTTGGATGGGTGTTCGAATTGCTCAGCGATTGAATTTATTCACGAAAGAAGATAACAGCAATTACATCAAATTAGATTTTGGTTCCGAAATCCAATCTCGTCAGATTTTACAAAGTTCCAATACGGGCTATAGGTCGAGTAAACTGATTAGTATTTTCGGTAAGGGAGAGATTATTCCATCGGATATAATATCTACAAGTGGCTATTCCCGTTACGATAATTATTTGAATAGATCAACTCTTGGTTTCGGTGGCGATGTTAATTTTAAAATTATAGATTATTTTACATTATTGGCTGGATATTCGCAATCGTTTCGCTATCCAACTTTTCAAGAATTATACTGGCGGGATAGCACAGTAACAGGTGAAATTGGGAATTTCAAACCCGAACAACACAAATTATTTGAATCCGGATTCGAAATTCAATTCGATAAAATGCTGTTCTTGAAAACAAATTTTTTCAATAGAAAAATATATAACACAATTTATATCAAATCTAAACCCGATGAATTTCCATTCCCCGGATTGGAGTTCTTGAATGCCGGACGGTCTATACAAACAGGTATCAATTCATTGCTCACATTCAATTTTTGGAATTTTTCAGGAAGCTTGTCTACTACTTATTTTATCACCCAAAAATATTTTAATACCAATCTACAATATCCGAAATATTTTACTGTAGGCGAGTTATCATACCGCGATATTTATTTTAATAACCACCTCGATTTGAAAGCTGCGCTACGTGGTAGAGTTGTAGCCAAACAAAAAGGTTTTGAATATAATCCTCAGGTCGGACTTCCAGTACCACATATTGGTTACGAATTAGGAGCGGGCGGCAGTTTTGATGCAATACTCATCGGTAAAATCGGCAGCGCTGTAGTGCATATAATCCTTGAGAACGTACTAGATAATCGGTATACGGTTATGACATTCTATCCCGTTCAAGACCGTTCTTTACGATTCGGTATTACGTGGGAGTTTGAGAATTAGGAAAGACATTTTCGCCATAGGCGCGTCCACCTTAGGCGGAAGATTTTGGATTTTGGACTATAATTTAACAATAGAATAATACAAAGTATAAGAAACGAAGTATTTATTACAATTTACAGATGATTAAAACCGTGACCATATTTGGAAGTTCCAGAGTATCCAAAGATAGCGATGACTATAAGAACGCGTATGAGCTTGGTAAATTATTAGGCGAATTTGGATTTACAGTTTGTAACGGTGGTTACAGCGGTATAATGGAAGCAACTGCTCACGGGGCAAAAAATGCAGGTGGTAAAACTATAGGCGTTATTTCAGAAATCTTCAGTCGCTCTCCCAACCAATTTATCGATCAAGCAATTTTAGAAAAAACTTTATTATCTCGTTTAGAAAAATTAGTAGAGTTGGGTGACGCTTATATCGTTCTAAAAGGAGCGACCGGGACTTTGGCAGAATTAGCAATCGTTTGGGAATATATCAACAAAGGAATTATGGTTGAAAAACCGATAATAGTTTTAGGAAATTTTTGGCTTCCAGTTTTAAAAACTTTAAACGATGAACTTGCCTGGGAGGGATTAGAAAATTGTACGAAGTTTATATCTGTAGTCACATCCCCAATGGCATGTGTCGAAATTTTAATAAATAAATTTGGAATCAATAAGTTAATTTCATCCTGAGTACAATGATAACGAGGTGTAAACGAAGTCTAAGAGTGTTTGTAGGTATATCGCATCCTTCGACTTCATCCGTCAATTGACGAATTCCGTTAAAGATGAAATCAGCGAGTTGGCGGCACACTGAGTCCCGTCGTCATCTTTAACGACTTCCGAGAAGACGCTTGGAAAAACTCTACCGAGACCTACCCAAATGTTAGTTTCTATACAGGTAAACGGGGGGGGGAATGAAAATATCTCAAATAGAACTTCGGCAAAATGACGAGGACCACTTCACAGCTTTTTAGATATTTTAAATAAGTAATTTCATTAAATAATAATATTATAATTATACATATTTGTTTGTAAACGTTTCATTTCTTATAATTAACCAATAATAAATGAGTTAAATATATCATCAAAAATATCATAGGAGAAACTAATATGTCTTTTGCATCAAAAAATGGTAAAAAACTAGTTACTTTAATTCCTGGTGATGGCACTGGGCCAGAAATTATTAATTCTGTGAGAAAAATTATTGAAGCTGTTGGAGTAGCGATTGAATGGGAAGAGTGTGCAGCTGGTGAAAGTGTTTTTAGAAAAGGTTTAGAATCGGGTGTTCCAAAAGAAACAATCGATTCTATTAGCAGAACGAGAATCGCATTAAAAGGACCATTAGAAACACCAGTGGGGTTTGGTGAAAAAAGTGCTAATGTAACATTAAGAAAACTGTTCGAAACATTCGGTAATATCCGCCCTGCCAGAGAACTCCCAGGCATCACAACACCTTACAGCGGACGTGGTATCGATTTAGTTGTGGTTCGTGAAAACGTTGAAGACCTCTATGCCGGTATCGAACACATGCAAACGCCCGGTGTTGCTCAATGCCTAAAAGTCATTACAAGAAAAGGTTGTGAAAAAATTATCCGTTTAGCATTTGAACTTGCTCGAGCTGAAGGACGAAAAAAAGTTCACTGCGCAACTAAGTCAAACATCATGAAACTGACCGAAGGACTTTTAAAACGCACATTCGAAGAAATTGCACCAGAATATCCCGAAATCGAATCATCTCATATTATCATTGATAACTGCGCACACCAATTAGTTAAAAAGCCTGAACAGTTCGATATAATTGTAACGACAAACATGAACGGCGACATCATCAGTGATTTAACGTCAGCACTTATTGGTGGTCTCGGTTTCGCACCTTCGGCTAATCTCGGAAATGAAGTTGCAATCTTCGAAGCAGTTCACGGGTCAGCTCCAAAATATGCGGGTAAAAACGTTATTAATCCAACGGCTGTTCTCATGTCGGCTGTAATGATGCTCAGATACTTAGATGAGTTTGATGCAGCTGCTAATATTGAACATGCTGTACTGGTTACATTAGAGGAGGGTAAAGTAAAAACCGGCGACGTGGTTGGATACGACAAAGGAACCCCAACAACAGTTTATACCAATACAATAATAAGTAACTTGGGTAGAAAGTCATCGAAGTGGAAGGTACGCGATTATAAACCAATTAAGATGTGGGAATTACCCAAGGACCTCGACCATGTAAAACCAAAATCTCGTCGTGTAATTGGCACCGATATTTTTGTTGAAACTACGTTAAGTCCGATGGAACTTGGCAAGAGTCTTGAACATCTTTCTGAAGGTACTGCGCTAAAATTAAAAATGTGTTCTAACCGCGGAACTAAAGTTTATCCACCCACCGGCGCTATAACAGATTGCGTTGACCAGTATCGCTGCCGATTCATTATCCGTAACGCTGATAGTGAATTGACAGATGTTCAACTGCTTGAACTATTGAACAAAATAATAACAAAGCATCGTTGGGGTCATATCGAAAAATTACATGAGCTGAATGGTGCCGCGGGCTTTACAAAAGCTCAAGGTGAAGATTAATCTGTAAAATTGATGTAAACACAAAACCTCACAGGTTTTCCGTTAGAGGCGGACAAGTAAAAACCTGTGAGGTTTAATAAATTAGGGAACTAAAACAAAATTGTAGAATCCAAAAATATACAATTGGGAGGTTCAACTTAATTTTGTCAATTCACTCACAAATCTATCCATCTCTAATTTGGTTCGCTTCTCAGTTACTGCTATTAAAAGTCCGCTTTCTTTACCGTCAATTTCTTGTAAGTCGATCCCACTCAAAATCCCTTTGTTGGCTAATTGACTTATAATTTTTGAAGGGGGCGCGGGAGTTTCGACTACAAATTCACGGAAAAATGGTCTGTTGAATTTTAAACGAAAATCGGGAATAGCTGTAATGCAATCGGATAAATAGTGGGCTTTTTGTAAGCACTGATGTGCAATTTCCTGAATACCTTTTTTACCGAGAAGTGAAAGATAAACAGTAGCTGCTAACATCACCAATCCTTGATTTGTACAAATATTTGATGTGGCTTTATCACGTCGTATATGCTGTTCACGCGTCTGGACTGTTAAGACAAATCCTCTTTGTCCATCGGTATCTATAGTTATACCTGAAATACGTCCGGGAATTTTTCTGAGTAAAAAATCCTTTGCGGCAAATATTCCTAAGTATGGTCCACCAAAATTTTGTGCATTCCCGAAAACTTGTCCTTCACCTACAACGATGTCCGCCCCATAGCTACCTGGTGGAGCTAACAATCCTAGCGAAATCGGATCGACTGAGACGATGAACAAACTTCCAGCTTCGTGTGCGATGGTGCCAATTTCATCAACCTCTTCTAAGCATCCGTAAAAATTTGGTTGCTGAATAATAACTGCGGCTGTATTATTTGTAACCAAGGTTTTTAATTTTTCTGGTAAAACTGAGCCTCTGCTCGATAACACCTCATTTATAACAATGTTTTGCCCTTCGCAGTATGTTTTAATAATTTGCAAATAATGCGGATGAATCTTACCTGCAATTATTATTTCAATACGTCCAGTGTGTCCGACTGCCAAAAGGGCTGCTTCGCCCAAAGCTGATCCACCATCGTACATCGATGCATTAGAGATATCCATACCCGTTAATTCACAAACCATCGTCTGGTATTCATAAATTGTTTGCAACGTACCTTGACTCACTTCGGCTTGATAAGGAGTGTAAGCAGTGTAAAATTCAGACCTGCTCGTGATAGCGCTGATTGCCGAAGGTATGTAATGGTCGTATGAACCTCCACCTAAAAACGAAATAACTGTACTCGTTGGTGTATTCAGAGATTCTAAATTCTGCAACTCTTTTAATACTTCGAACTCCGACAATTTAGAAGGTATTTTAATCCCCTCTTTCAGACGTATCTCTTTAGGTATCATTTTCAAGAGTTCTTCGAAGGAAGAAATTCCTATTGCGCGAAGCATTTCTTCGCGGTCAGTTTCTGTATTTGGAATGTATGACATTATAGATTTAGGATTTATGATTTAGGATTTTTGCGCCAGTTCAAAGGACTCCTTCGGAGAGGCGTATCCGCCTTTAGCGGAAGAATTTTGAATTTTATACTTACTTGCCAATTAACTTACGATAGTTTAATGCATCAAGAAGATTATCGAGTTCCGATTTATCAGTTAACTTCATTTTTACCATCCATCCACCGGAGTAAGGTTCCTTATTCAGTAGTTCAGGTTCCGATTCTAAATTAGTGTTTATTTCTGCAACGATACCCGAGATGGGAGTAAATAATTCGGACACAGTTTTAACAGCTTCGATTGTTCCTAACCTTTCACCGCTTTTTACTTTTAGCCCGACAGCAGGAAGCTCAATAAAAACCACATCCCCTAATTCACCTTGTGCATAATCAGTTATACCGATTGTTCCGATTTCTCCGTCGACGGCGACCCATTCGTGTTCTTTTGTGTACTTTAAATTTGTTGGGAATTCCATTTCGATATCCTCTGAAATTTTTTAAATTAAATTATTTGTGTTTTCTATAAAACTTGTGTCAAAAGTACCTGCTCTGTATAAATCATTCTTCATCACTTTTTGATGAAATGGAATAGTTGTGCATATTCCTTCTATAGTAAATTCCTCAAGAGCACTTGCCATTTTATCTATAGCTTCTTCTCTGGTCGGTGCGAACGTGATCAGCTTTGCTAAGAGCGAATCGTAATTTGACGGAACTCTGTATCCTGCATAACAATGCGTATCGACGCGAACTCCGAAACCGCCAGGTAAATGGAAACTTTTAATTTCACCTGGTGATGGTCTGAAATTATTTGCCGGGTCTTCTGCATTTATACGACATTCAATTGCGTGTCCGCTCGGTTTATACGACTTTTTGGACAGTTTTTCGCCAGCAGCAACTTGAATTTGCATCTTAATTAAATCAAGACCCGTCACTTCTTCTGTTACTGGATGTTCCACTTGAATTCGGGTATTCATCTCCATAAAGTAAAAATTATGGTACATATCGACAAGAAATTCTATAGTGCCAGCACCTTCATATTTTACACTTTTTGCACCTTTAATTGCTGCTGCACCCATCTGGTCCCTTAAAGCACTATCAATAAACGGCGATGGAGATTCTTCCACTAATTTTTGATGTCTTCGTTGGATTGAACAATCTCTTTCATTTAAATGAATAACATTTCCGTACTGATCCCCAAAGACCTGAAACTCAATGTGGTGAGGATTTTCAAGATATTTCTCAATATATACTCCAGGATTCCCGAAAGCAGCTTCGGCTTCGGTACTTGCCATAATAAAATTTTTCTCAAGCTCATCGGCAGCACGCACTATTCGCATTCCTTTTCCACCTCCGCCCGCAACTGCTTTGAGTATAATCGGAAAACCCACGGTGTAAGCAATATCCACAGCGTTTTTTAAATCGGTAACCACACCATCACTTCCGGGAATTACCGGGACATCGGCTCTTCTCATCGTATCTTTGGCATAAGCTTTATCGCCCATCGAGTTGATTGCCTCGACAGAAGGTCCAATGAATTTTAAACCTGATGAAGTGCAAATTTCTGCAAAATTAGCGTTTTCAGCCAAAAAACCGTAACCGGGATGAATTGCCTCAGCGGCTGTAACTTCTGCAGCTGCAATTATTCGGGGAATGTTCAAGTAACTTTCTCGGCTAAATGGGGGACCTATACATATAGCTTCATCAGCAAACCGTACGTGTAACGAATCCCTGTCAGCTTCCGAATAAACTGCAACTGTTTTAATCCCTAATTCACGGCAAACGCGTATAACGCGTAGGGCAATTTCTCCACGATTTGCAATTAATATTTTTTTAAACATTATGTCGGTTCGATTAAAAATAAAACTTGATTATATTCGACAGCTTGAGTATTCTCCGCAATTATCTTCACAATCCGTCCAGAAACATCCGATTCGATTTCATTCATTAATTTCATTGCTTCGATTATACAAAGGACTGTCCCTTTTTGAATCGTTTGTCCGACCTCTAAATAAGCATCAG
>JBBINX010000045.1:0-17985 GCA_037443685.1 Ignavibacteriales bacterium | reverse complement strand
AGGCGGAGTTGAATTATTTGAGCAGTTGTATCAAATTAATCCTAAGGTTAAATTTATTGCTACTAGTGGCTTTGGGCATATAGATGTCGAAAATACTTTACTGGCAAAAGGAGTAAAAGCGTTTATTCCCAAGCCGTTACGAATCGAAAATCTTCTAAAAACTATCAGAGATATTTTAGACGAATAATATGAGTATCCAAATTCCAGAATTCTCCGAACCAATATATCTTGCGATTATCTACCACCAGCACCAACCTTTTTATGTGAACAACGAAAAAGATATTTTAGTGGCACCCTGGGTTCGTACTCACACTACGAAAGATTATTACAGGATGGCTTCATTATTACAGAAATATCCAAACGTTCATGCTACATTCAATTTAAGCCCATCGTTAATAATTCAAATTAAAGAATATTATATTGACAGGTTGAAACCCTATTTTGATGTAAAAACCTTCAAGTTTAACGTTAATAAATATTTCTGTAAAAAATCTTTTCGATCGGATCCATTATTCGACTTGTTAGTAAAACCTGCAAAATATTTTAATCGGGAAGACCACGAATATCTCTATATCAATTCGTGGAGCGCACTAAGCGTGAACGGCGTGGTCAGAAGACGATTTCCAGAGTTTGAAAGACTGTATCTGGAATTTAATGAATTAAGGGAAAAGAATCTATTCACTAAAAACCATCAGAAGTTAACAGAATTAAAATTTTGGTTTACCATAGCAAATTTCGATTTAGAAATTTTAGAAGGTCCGGTTAAACTGACCGACGGTAATATCATCGACTTGAGTGATTTTATAGCAATGAATCGAGACCATAAGTATTACTTGAAAAGAAAAATAACCGAAGCGGATTGTCAACGATTAGCTGTAGAAACTTATAAGATATTTCTTAATGTATTATCTATTCACAATAAAATGCAGTTGAACGTTGAACGTAATACTGGTCAAATCGAATTAATAACAAATCCTTATAGTCATCCTATATTGCCTTTAATTTATGATTCGGATGAGGGGAAAATTTGCATGCCAAATGCACCATTTCCTAACCGATTCAACTATGAGATTGATGCCAACAAACAAGTTAAACAAGCAATAGATTATCATAGAAGGACATTTGGTAAAAAACCTTTGGGTATGTGGCCCTCAGAAGGAGCTGTTAGCGATGCTGCAGCGATGATATTCCAAAAGAACGGGATAAAATGGATTTCTACAGATATACAAATATTAAAGAATTCAACAAGAGACGTCGAGACTTTGTTATCTCCGTACAGATATAAAAATATTGCTATATTTTTCCGAGATACAGAATTATCTGATAGAATAGGTTTTAAATATCAACACATGGACGGTGAAGAAGCTGCAAACGATTTTATTAAATACGTACTTGCAGCAGGGTCAAAAGAGAAGAATAAATCAAAATTAATTACTGTCATACTGGACGGTGAGAATGCGTGGGAATGGTATCATAAAGATTACGAAGGTAGAGAATTTCTTCACTGTCTGTATATGAAATTGGAGAAGTTATATCAGACAAGACAAATTGTAACGGTTACCCCGTCGGAATATTTACTTGGTAATGAAAGTCGTAGTATCCCACCTCATCCTGTAAATAATTTGCCAGTAATTAATAAATTAGCGACGGGGTCTTGGATACACGCCGATTTTAGTAAGTGGATTGGAAGCAGTCAGAAAAATTTAGCTTGGGAATTTTTACTGAAAACACGCAGTGACCTTAAAAAAGCGAAAATACCTAATCCTAGTCAAATTGGTAATATCAAACCACAATCCAAATATTTTTATTTGAAAAGAGTGTGGGAAGAAATGCATATTGCAGAAGGTTCTGATTGGTTCTGGTGGAGCGGCGAAGATCAGGAATCTTTTTTATCGAAGAAGCCCTTTGATGAATTATTTTATCACCACTTAGAACAGGTTTACCTGTATGCAAATAAAGCAGGATATAAGGTAGAGGTTCCGGTTTTCCCAGTAACATCTGAAGAAAAATTTAGAGGGAAATTGTTTTCAAAGAGAACCAAAACGATGGAGACAGGTAGAAGGTTTAGCAAAGTAGTATTCATCTGTGATGCACACACTATCCACGTACCCCAGGCAATCTACATAACGGGAAGTTGCGAAGAGTTAAGTGATTGGGTCCCAAATCGGACGAAGATGTACAAAGACAAAACACACGGTGGTGTCAAACTCGAAAAAAATATTTGGGTTTACGAACTGGAGCTTCCTGAAGGTACAGAAATTCAATATAAATACACTAACAGCGGAAAACCCGGTGAATGGGAAAAATGTGAAGAGTTTCCAGCTTTAAATCGGACACTACGTGTTATTTCTAATGAAAAAGGAATTTGTATTCAAAAAGATTTTTATGGAAAACTTTAAAAGGAGAAGTATGAAGACATTGACTGAATATATTTGGATGAACACCAAAAAACATCGAGAATATATCAATATCACAAGTAACGTTGAGGAAATTGTGGCACGCAGCGGTATAAAAGAGGGAATGGTGTTAGTTTCGGCAATGCATATTACTGCAGGAGTTTACGTAAACGACGCCGAGTCAGGAATAATTCAGGATATCGACGAATTACTTGAAAAGTTAGCACCATTCAAAGCAGACTACAAACATCACCGTACTGGTGAGTCTAACGGTGATGCTCACTTAAAAAGCTTGTTGATTCACCACGAAGTTATTGTCCCGATAACAGAAGGACGTCTTGACTTCGGGCCTTGGCAGCAAATATATTACGCTGAGTTTGACGGTCAACGACGTAAGCGTGTAATTGTAAAAGTAATGGGTGAATAAAGTATTTAAATAAGAAAGGGAAATAAATGAGACTAATTTTAAATTTTTTAATATCAGCAATAATGGTTTTTACTGCTTCTTCTGCGGATGTAATTCATCAGAAGAATAATGTTCGATTAGATGTTGATTATGCCCGATTTTTCGGTAATGATGATTCTGTATTCTTAGAAGTATATTACAGCTTTCGCACAAACGCCATTTCTTATAAATATGAGTCTGATAAATTCGTCGGTGCATTAAACATTTCTATGCAGATAATGAGATCTGGTATTCCCGTTGATAGAAAAGAATGGGAAGTTCAGAGCATCTTGACTGACACAAATGAAATCGGAAGTGGAAATACTTTAGTTGGAATGAAAGCGTTTTTATTAAAAACAGGAGACTACTCGCTGATAGTAAGTGCATCTGATTATCTTAACGCTGCAAATAGAGATAGTATTGTCTATCCAATTCGTATCAACTTGTTTCCACAAGATCGAGATGCTTTAAGCGATATTGAATTATGCTCATCCGTTAAACAAATTGAAAAAGACGAAAATAATATATTTTATAAGAATACACTCGAAGTAATTCCAAATCCAAGTTCGCTGTTTGGTGTTGGGCTTCCTATCTTGTACTATTACATCGAAGCATACAACCTACTCTCCAACACTCTTTCGGATAATTATATCTTGCGAACTACAATAAGCGATGCGGCAAATAGAGAAGTGATTAATCGTGAAAAAATGAAAAGTAGAGTAAATAACTCAAGCGTAGAAATTGGAACGATTAATTGTTTAACATTAAAAGGTGGAACTTACACACTTAAAATTACATTGATCGATACAGTAAAAAATACAGCTGTACTTTCTAGTAAAAAGTTTTTTGTGTACAAACCTGGCCAAGTAGATTCGTTAGATATACTGACTAGCGGCGGAATGATCAGCAGCGAATATGCATTGATGAATGAAGAAGAACTTGATTTTGAATTTGATCTTATACGATATATAGTCGCTGATGATGAGAAAAACCAATACAAAAAATTGACAGAACTCGATGCGAAACGAAAATTTATGTCCGAATTTTGGAAACATCGTGACTATGACCCCTTGACAAGTGTGAACGAATTTAAAATCGAATATATGCGAAGGGTTGATTACGCCAATACTAGTTTTCGAGGTTCTTTTTTAAAGGGTTGGAAATCGGATAGAGGTCGCGTTTACATTTTATACGGTCCACCAGACGAAATTGAAAGATATCCGAGTTCGTACGATGCAGTCCCTTACGAAATTTGGAGCTATCATTCATTGCAAGGTGGCGTAATTTTTATCTTCGTAGATCAAACAAATCAAAACGATTACCGATTAGTACATTCTAATCATCGAGAAGAACTTCGAGATGATAATTGGTACAATAAAGTTCAAAAAGCAAAATGATACGATTATTTATCGAATATCTATTATTTCAATTTCTACGGTTAATCATATTAGCGCTACCGCTTATGCGGGCTCAACGGTTAGGAGTTAAGCTTGCTGATTTTGCTTTCGTAGTACTCACAAAACGTCGGGGGATTGCCATCGAAAATTTACAGCAGGCATTTCCCGATAAAACTCAAAATGAATTAAAACAAATCGCTAGAAACGCTTTCAGGAATCTTGGAATTTCCATTTGTGAGTTTTTGTGGTTTCCAAAACTGACACCCAATATTTTAAAAAAAATCGTAGAGCACAAAAATATTGATTTAATGATAGATAAACATAAATCGGGAGGCGGAGTGATTATGCTGTCGGGGCATTTCGGGAATTGGGAATTAATTGCGTTAGCTTCAGCTTATGTTTGTAAAATTCCTTTTACAATTATTGTGAAAGCACAAAAAAATAAGCTTGTAGATAAAGTAATAAATCGCAACCGGACAATCTTTGGTAACAAAGTAGTTACGATGGAAGATTCAGTTCGTGAAATATTGTCAACTCTAAAAAAAGGTGGCATTGTAGCTATGGTAGCTGACCAAAGCGCACCAAAAGAAAGTGTTTTTGTACCATTCTTTGGAAGAGAAGTGTCAACATTTCAAGGTCCTGCTATATTCGCACTCAGAAGCGGCGCTCCGGTTCAGATGGGAATTATTATTCGAAAACCAGATTTTACTTACGATGTTATCATTGAGGAAATTAATACTTCAGACATATCAGAATACAACGATGCAAACGTGCTTGAATTGACGAAAAGACATACTGCAGTCCTCGAAAAATATATTCGTCTTTATCCCGACCATTGGATGTGGACGCATAGAAGATGGAAAAATGTCAAGTAAAATAACAAATGACATCAACTAACACTGTGCTAAAAGAATCCAAAATATTGATAATTCAAAGTGCATTCATCGGTGATGTAGTATTGACTTTACCACTCGTTCAACAACTTTCAAAAACTTTTCCACATTTTTCGATTGATGTCATAGTTATTCCACGCTCTGCCGAAGTTCTGCGAAATCATCCGGCAATTAATAATATCATAATATATGATAAGTATGGAATTGATAAGGGGATTAAAGGGTTTTTACGGTTGCTCAAGTTTATCAAATCGGAGCATTACGAAATTGCTTTTATCCCCCATAGATCATTTCGCAGCGCACTTCTCGCATATTTAGGAAAAATAAAAAGAAGAATCGGTTTTAATAAAAGTGTAGGTAAAATATTATATACTGATATCGTGAAATATGAAAAGGGCAACCATGAGATCGGCCGGAATTTGTCATTACTAAAGCCAATCAGTAAGGTAAAAATTATAAAAGAACCGCCACTACTATATCCCACTTCAGCAGACATTGTGTTTATAAATAAAATTTTATTTGAAGAAGAAATTTTAGATACTTCGAAGCTGATTGGAGTTGCACCCGGTTCAGTTTGGAATACAAAACGATGGACTAAAGAAGGATATTTTCAGTTGATTAAAAAGCTCGTTTCAATGAATTTTATTGTATGTTTAATAGGGGGGAAGGACGATGTCGTACTGTGTGAAGAGATAGTAAGTGCCATAGGGACGGGTAGAGTATTTAGCACTGCGGGAAAATTATCTCTGCTTCAATCGGCAGAATTGATAAAACGGTGCAAGATATTGGTATCGAATGACAGCGCCCCAATTCACATTGCAGCTGCTGTAGGAACACCGGTTGTGGCAATATTCGGTCCTACAGTACCTGCTTTCGGATTCGCACCAATTGGTAAATTAGATTCGGTGATCGAAACACTGAATTTGAAGTGCAGGCCATGCGCTATTCATGGCGGAAAAAAATGTCCTATTGGTACGTTCGAATGCATGCTCAAAATTAAACACGAATTAGTTTACGATAAAATAATGGAAGTTTACCACAAGAGTATGGAAATGCGATATCAGGAATTGTAAACATGGAATGGCCATACACCTTTTACGATAAATGCACTATTGAATGTTAATTAAATAGAGATTGTTTACAATGCTACAGTAAAATTTTGTGAGCGTTTCATAGACAAACGCTCAAGAACTGTCGATCAGATGGAACAAGCCACAAAGAGCGGCCAACAAAACATTGCGAAAGGAAGTATGGCATCCGGGACTTCAAAGAATATAGAACTTAAGCTGATTGGTGTTGCACGAGCAAGTTTGGAAGAATTGCTTTTAGATTACCAAGATTTTTTAAGACATCGCGGGCTGTAGTTGTAGGGAAAGGATGATGAGAGGATTTTAGAAATTAGGAAGATTGGACTGCAAATACGATGGATTGTATAATACACTAAACAAACTACTTACCCGATCGGCTAATGAGCCAACTTGAGCAAGCATTCTTTAGGAGAGTTGTTTCACTGAAAAGCTCTACGGAGCGTGGCAAGATTTCGAGAGAAAATTGTAATATAGTATTTAATTAGTGTTATTAGATAAATCTGAGAAATTCCTAAAAAAACCCTGAATTTATTTCAAGGTCTAAAACGAATAGATTCCAATCCCACCAAACGTCGGGGCGGAATGACAGATCGGTTTTTTGATATAGCAGATGTCTAAATTACTTAATCTCCCAAGTCTGACCATGGTTGAATAACTTTTCAAGATTTCCTTCACCCTGTTTTGCTGTTAGGGTGTCAATTTGTTTCTGAATTAACGATTCATAAGTTGGTTTTTCGATTGCATGAACAATTCCGATAGGCCGCGGAAGGGCCGGATTGTTTGACATACCTGCAATTATAAAAGCCAACATCGGGTCTTTTTCGTTGTGGATAATTAAATCATTTACAGAATATTTTCCATCAGTCAATGATACAACATCAGGGGAAAAACCGTTTAGTCGGACACCTTTGTCTTTATTTTTTCCAAAAATCATCGGTAAACCATTTTCAAGCACAACTACATTATCATCTTTCGTTCCTTTTTCAGTCCACAGTTCAAAAGCACCGTCGTTGAACACGTTGCAGTTTTGATAAATTTCTACGAAGGCAGTTCCATTGTGTTCGGCTGCACGTTTTATCACATATTGCATATTTTTTGGATCTCTGTCTAATGTCCTCGCTACAAATGTAGCTTCAGTACCAAGTGCGAGTAGAAGGGGATTAAACGGGTGGTCAATGTTCCCGTAAGGTGTCGATTTAGTAATCTGTCCTTCAACTGATGTCGGTGAAAATTGTCCTTTTGTTAATCCATAAATTTGATTATTGAATAAAAGGATTTTAATACCAATATTTCTTCTACAGGCGTGTATGAAATGATTACCACCTATACTCATCCCATCGCCGTCGCCAGTTGTTACCCAAACAGATAAATCGGGACGTGAGAGCTTAAGACCTGTAGCAATAGCCGCAGCTCTGCCGTGGATACCGTGAAAACCGTAAGTATTCATATAATAAGGAAAACGACTCGAACATCCGATTCCTGAGACAAACACGATTTTCTCTTTTGGTATTCCGAGTTCAGGAAATACACGTTGTGTTTGAGCGAGGATTGAGTAATCTCCACAACCCGGACACCATCTAACATCTTGATCGGTTTGAAAATCTTTTGTTGTATATTTTTGTGTTGGAACTATAGGTGTATTCACATCATCCTCTTTTTATCAGTTCGTCAATTGTTTCTTCTATTTCCAAAGCCCTCAACGGTAATCCACGAACTACGTTGAAACCGATCGCAGATACTAAATATTTATCCCGTAATATTTTTACTAATTGGCCCAGGTTAATCTCAGGAACTAGAATCTGTTTAAAATTATTTAATATTTGTCCTAAATTATTAGGTAGAGGATTCAAATAGCGGAGATGCATGTGAGAAACCGATAAACCTTCTGATCTTTTGTTGTGGACAGCAGAATTAACCGAGCCATAAGTACCGCCCCAACTGACAACGAGCAATTCACCCGATCCATCACCATCGGTTTGTGCAAGTGGAATATCATTAGCAATATTTTCAACTTTTTTTGTACGAATCTTTACCATGTAATCGTGGTTATCAGGGTCATAGCTTATGTTACCTGATAAATTATCTTTTTCCAAACCGCCTATCCTATGCTCCAAACCGCGTGTACCAGGGATTGCCCAAGGACGTGTTAAAGTTACTGGATCTCGACGATACGGTTGAAAATTTTCTGGATTTGTTTCAAATTTTGGTGTCAAATCAAGCAGGTCATCGATTGACGGAATGTGCCACGGTTCAGCTCCGTTCGCAATGTAGCCGTCTGTTAGCACAATAACGGGTGTCATATATTTTAGCGCGATGCGTGCAGCTTCGTATGTTGTATCGAAACAATCTGTTGGGGATGATGCAGCGAGTACAGGTATCGGTGCTTCGCTGTTTCTACCGTAAACTGATTGTAGTAAATCTGCTTGCTCTGTTTTAGTCGGTAAGCCGGTGCTCGGTCCACCGCGTTGAACATCCACAATGATTAACGGAAGTTCTAACATAACTGCTAAACCCATCGCTTCTGTTTTTAGAGCCATACCCGGTCCGCTCGTTGTTGTTGCCCCAAGCGCACCACCGAAAGAAGCACCGATGGCGCTTGATATACCTGCAATTTCATCTTCAGCTTGGAATGTTCTTATTTTAAAATTTTTATACTTTGCTAACTCGTGTAGAATTTCGCTTGCAGGAGTAATGGGATAAGAGCCTAAAAATAATTCAAGTTTTGATTTTACAGAGGCAGCAATTAATCCCCAAGCAGTAGCTTCGTTGCCGGTTATACTTCTGTACTTTCCTTTCGGAAGTTGAGCAGGTTTTATTTCATATCGTACAGTAAATAGTTCAGTCGTTTCACCGTAAGCATGGCCAGCTTTTAGCACACGAGTGTTTGCTTCAACGAATTCCGGTGTTTTTGCAAATTTCTCTTTTATCCAGTTCAAAGTTGGTTCCATTGGACGATTGTACATCCAGTAAGTAAGTCCAAGCGCGAAAAAATTTTTCGTTCTGTCGATATGCTTTTGGGATAGATTCAAATCGTTTAAAGCATTTTGTGTTAGTTTCGTGATCGGGACCGAATAAACCTGATATCTGCCTAAGGATTCATCTTCTAAAGGATTTGATGTAAATCCAGCCAATTTTAAAAATTTTTCATTAAAGCTATCGGTATTGGCGATAATACTTCCACCTTCTTTTAAGCATTTGAGATTTACTTTAAGAGCGGCGGGATTCATTACGACCATGCAATCGCATTGATCGCCGGGAGTTCGTATTTCGGTAGCGCCGAAATGAATCTGGAATCCACTGACACCGAATAGAGTTCCTGCCGGTGCACGTATTTCTGCGGGGTAATCTGGGAAGGTCGCTAAATCATTCCCAACGAATGCACTAGTAATGGTAAATTGTCCGCCAGTAAGTTGCATTCCGTCACCCGAATCACCTGCAAAAAGGATGGTAAGTTCATCTAAACGTTGTGTTCCTCTTTTCATTTTGTTTTTTCGTTTCTATTGTTTAACCAATTTCGTTCAAGAAAGGCAACCATTTTGTTAAATAGCTTGCAATAATTGTTAATGAACCGGTTAACATTAAAATTCCTACAATGATTAACAAAATACCACCAATAATCTCTATCTTTTTAAAATGATGTTTAATTTTATCGAAGAAATTATAAAATGCAGAAATACTTATACCCGTGATCAAAAAAGGAATACCGAGTCCTGCTGAATAGCTTGTTAATAGAACTATTCCTTGAAAAACAGTTTCCTTTTGTGCAGCTATTCCTAATATTGCACCTAATATTGGTCCGATACACGGGGTCCATCCGAATGCGAAAGCGAGCCCGACTACGAATGACCCTAAAAATCCTAATGGTTTGGTTCGAGTATGAATGCGTTTTTCGTACTGCAAATATTTTATTTTGAATACACCAGTCATGTGTAAACCGAAGATAATAATGATTACACCGGCGATTTGACTAAAGATGGGTAAATTTTCTAATAGAAATTGTCCGACAGCAGTGGCGGTAGCTCCGAGTAAAATAAAAACTACAGAAAAGCCAAAGACGAAAAATAAAGTATTTAAAATAATTTTTCGTCGTGCTTTTAATTTATTCCCCGTAGATTCTATTTCGTTTAGAGATACGCCTGAAATAAACGATATATATCCTGGCACTATTGGCAAAACACAGGGGGATATGAATGATAAAAAACCAAATGCGAATGCTGTTAAAATTCCGATATTATCCAAATAAGTAGTCCTTAGTAGATGATAATAATTTTTAGAAATATACCTATTACTAGCTAATTTTACAACTTGAGTTTACTTGCTAGTAATGTAGATTAGATGGTAGATTGAAGAAGAAGGTTCATTAGCAATTGAGAAGGGAGGAGCAAAAAAATGAAAAATTCAAAGATTCAAAAATTTGATATTGAATCCACTTAGAGCAGACGATTAACGATCTACAAATAAAAAAGCCACAACATAAATATGCTGCGGCTTAATTCAAATGTATTAAGTTTGTTATTAAAGTGGGGAACTGCTATTCCCGAACAACCCAGACTTTAATTTTACCGGTATGATTGGAATGAACTTTTATAGGAACCGTATAAATTCCAAGAGCTTTGATTGGTTCATCGAGTTCAATAATTCTCTTATCAATTGTGAAGCCCTGCTCCTGCAGTGAGTCAGCAATCATTTGGGGAGTTACCGAACCAAATAGCTTTTCGTCTTCTCCTACTTTTGCTTTAATCGTTATAGAGACACTGTCTAGTCGTGAGGCGATCTTTTGGGCATTACGTTCTACTTTTTGTTCGCGATAGGTATGTTGTTTCTTTTCTTCCTCAAGGGCACGCATACCACCTTCAGTGGCAACGTATGCAATATTTTGTGGTAGCAGATAATTTCGGGCAAATCCATCTTTAACATCAACAAGGTCGCCCACCTTACCTAATTTATCGAAATTTTTTCTTAAAATGACTTTCATTTTTTATCCTTTCTAAGTAATTATCTGATTGCATCAGAGACAAACGGTAGAAGCGCAAGATGTCTGGCTCTTTTAATAGCAACAACTAATTGTCGTTGGTGTTTAGCACATGTGCCGGTAATTCGTTTTGGTATTATTTTACCCTGCTCATTGATGCATCTTTGAATTCGTTTTTCGTCTTTGTAATCGATATAAATATCTTTGGAGTCACAGAACCTGCATGTCCTATTTTTCCTTAATTGTGTTGTATCTTTATTAGCATCTCTTCTATTATTTTCGAATCTTCTCATTGTTTATATCCTTTCTTCTTCTTTTTCATCGTTGCCGAAAAGTGGTTCTTTTAAATCATCAATCAATGGATCGATGAAATCTATTAATTCTGTTACTTTTACTGGAACCAGTTCTTTTGCTTTAAGTGCTTTTTTATCGAGTTGTATAGTCAAAAAACGAAGTATATTCTCATCAAGTTTTAAAAATTTTTCTAATTGTTGAATAGCGGCGGCCGGCGCTTTGAATTCGACATGTGTATAGAATCCATTGTTCTTCTTCTTGATAGGATAAGCGAGACGCTTACGTCCCCACTTGTTAAGGGCTACTATTTCACCGCCATAACTAGTAATTTGTTCTTGAAATTTTGCTATAATCGGATCGATCTGTGTATCGTCTAAAGACGCATTCACAATGAATGTCGTTTCATAGTCTTTTTTTGTTTTTTCCATGTTTTATTCTTTCTTGCCCTTTGGACATTTTATTTATTTGTAATATAATTGGCTTACCGTTCAGGTCTTCAACCTCGATAAGCAGGGTTAATTAATTTTTATCTAATCAATAAAGGTGCGATTACGAGTGATACAACCGACATCAATTTAATTAATATATTCATAGACGGACCGGCAGTGTCTTTAAATGGGTCGCCAACAGTATCTCCGACAACGGCAGCTTTGTGAGCATCAGAACCTTTTTTCTCGCCAGCGATTTCACCTTTTTCAATAGCTTTTTTTGCGTTGTCCCAGGCACCGCCAGCGTTTGCCATCATCAATGCAAGCAGAACACCCGTTACGGTAGCACCTGCTAACATTCCACCTAAAGCAGCTGGTCCTAATAAAAACCCTACCGCTACAGGTGCAATTACTGCAGTTGTACCTGGTAAAATCATTTCACGAAGTGCTGCCGAAGTAGATATATCTACACAACGTGCAGTATCGGGTTTAACATTTGGGTCACCAGCAAGTAAACCGGGGATCTCACGAAATTGTCTTCGAATTTCATCTACCATTTTTCCGGCAGCTTTTCCGACTGACGTCATAGTTAAAGCTGCGATGAAGAAAGGAAGAATGCCACCAATAAATAATCCTATAACGACTAACGGGTCAGTTACGATTATTTGCAATGGACTTTCTCCGTGCGAGTGTAAGAGGTTAAAAATTTTCCAATCTCCAATTAACTCACCACCGGCATTATTTAATGCATCTAATTGAGTAACAATTGAAGCATTAACAGCTTGAGAGAAAGCCGCGAACAATGCTAAAGCTGTTAGCGCTGCAGATCCGATTGCAAATCCTTTTCCGATTGCGGCTGTTGTGTTACCGAGTGCATCTAAACCGTCTGTAATTTTCCGAACCTCAGGTCCTAAACCAGACATTTCCGAAATTCCGCCCGCGTTATCGGCAATCGGTCCGTATGCGTCGACAGACATCGTAATTCCGACAGTTGCCAACATACCTACGGCTGCGATTCCTATTCCATATAAACCGGCTACATCATTTGATACATATATTGCAACTACGATAGCGATAACTGGTAAAGCAACAGATTCTAAGCCTACGGCTAAACCATGAATAATATTTGTTGCAGCGCCAGTTTTGCTTGCTACAGATATTCTTTGAACTGGATTCGCTGATGTGTAATACTCAGTAATTAATCCTATGAAAATTCCACCTATTGTTCCAAAAAAAATCGCCCAAAATACATTATTACTCACATCGAAAGAACGGGTGATAACTAAGCTTCAGATTAAAAATAAACCAGCAGCAATAAAAGTTGCATAACGTAAAGCAGCCGCAGGAGAGAATGTTTTTAAAATTTTCATTGAACCTATTCCGATGAATGAAGCAATCAAACCGATGGCTGCAAGCACTAATGGCAACGCCATTAAAATATTTTTTATGTCGAGGTCTGCAATATCTGCGTTCGCTTTTAATTTTAACAAACCTTCTGGAAGTACAGTGGCTGCTATTGCTATCGTCGCAATGATTGAACCGACATACGATTCAAAAATGTCTGCCCCCATACCTGCAACATCGCCTACATTATCGCCTACATTATCGGCTATTACACCGGGGTTACGCGGATCGTCTTCGGGAATTCCTGCTTCGACCTTTCCTACCAAGTCCGATCCAACATCGGCTGCTTTAGTATAAATACCCCCACCGACACGAGCGAAAAGGGCAATAGAACTTGCACCCATTGCAAAACCGTTGATGATGCGGGCTTGTTCAGGATTTCCGAAAAAGTAGAAGAAAATTCCTACGCCGATTAAGCCGAGACTTGCAACACTAACGCCCATAACTGCGCCACCGTTAAAAGCTACTAAAAGAGCAGTGCCTTGACCGTGCTCTTTCGCTGCTTGGGTTGTGCGAACATTTGCCTTTGTAGCAGCTCGCATTCCCAAAAAACCAGCTAATACTGAACAAATTGCACCGGTAATAAACGCTACTGCAGTATTCCAACCTAAGAAAGTTCCTAATAATACAAAAACTATAATTACAAAAAATATCAGAACGGAATACTCTCGTCTCAAGAAAGTCATCGCACCGATTTGTATCTGGTGGGCAATGTCTTTCATTTTATCGTTTCCTTCAGGTTGACGTTTAATCGAAAAGTAGATAACAAAAGCTATAAATAAACCGAAGACTCCTAATAGTATTGATAGGTTCAATAATAGGTCCATAATGATTATTTTATCCCTCTATTGTGATGTTGTATTTATTCATTGCAGATGTAATACCTTCACTGATGAAAGTAAGAGCAGCGTTTCTGGCGTTTGCAATCATTTCTTTGACAATCTCTTTTTCACCATTTTCAAAAACCGATAAAACGTATTGAGTTTTTTCGGTCTTTTTGCGAGGTAGATTCTTACCTGCTATTCCACAACGCATACGTGGGAAGTTCTGTTTTTGCATATGATAGATAATAGAATACAAGCCGTTATGTCCGCCATCGCTTCCGCGTTGACGAATTCTTAATCGTCCCAACGGAAGGTTGAAATCGTCGCAGATGACAAGCATCTCTTCGGGTTGAGCTTTAAATCTTTCAATCAAATCCAGAATAGCTGTACCACTATTGTTCATAAATGTGAGTGGTTTTACCAATCCTATTTTTCTACCCTGATAAGTTGTGAAGCTTATCAAATATTCACCGCGGCCTGCAAATAAGCGATTGTTCAACCGTTCACATAATGCGTCAATTACTGCAAAACCTATGTTATGGCGGGTCCAGTCGTATTCTCCGCCCGGATTACCGAGTCCAATAATAAAATGCACTGTCTAAATCTTACTTTCGATTTGAGATTGTTATTCTGTTTTTACTTCGCCTTCTTCTTCAGCAGTTTTCTTACCTTTACCAACGACTTCAGGTTCGGTTATTCCTTCGGCAGGCGCTCCAGCTTCAACAGCTTTTTCTACCAATGGTGGAAGTATAGCTAATACCGTACTATTTTCGTTCTCGAGGATTGTGTAATTCCCAACGAGCAAATCTTTTACGTGAATAGATTGGTTGATCATTAATTTTTCCGCATTTATTTCTATGTGCGAAGGAATATCTTTAGGTAAGCAGGAGATTTTCAATTTGTGAATGATGTGTTGTAACATTCCACCGTCGCGAACTCCTTGTGCTGTTCCGCCTACGATTATTACAGGGACTTCAATAGTTAGTTTCTCATCGGCTCTTATACCTTGGAAGTCTGCATGGATCGGTTTATCAGAAATCGGATCGAACTGAACATCTCTGAGGATACATTTTTTCTCTGTCCCGTTACTCAACGACAAGTTTATCATACTAATTTCTTTCGATTGTACGATTTTTTTTAAGCTTTTTTCTGGGATCGCTATATTGATATTATCTTCACCGTGAATATAAAATACCCCCGGTATTTTACCTTCGCGACGTAATCCGCCAACTTTTTTTCCTTTTAGTTCTCTGATTTCAGCGAGTAAAGTTACTTCTGCCATTCTTTATCCTTTTATGATTATTAATTATTTATCCTTTATCAATATCAAATAATGAACTTATCGATTGATTATTAAAACATCTTTTTATTGCCTCAGCCAAGAGCTTGTGGGCAGATAACAATTTTATTTTTTTTGACTTTAAGATTTTATGACCAGCATAAACAGAATTGGTAATATACAATTCTTTAATTTCTGATTCTTCAATCCTTTGTGCTGCACCAGCTGAAAGAATCGGATGCGTGCAAGCGCCGTAAATATCTTTTGCTCCTGCATTCTTAAGTGCATTTACAGCATTAATAAATGTACCGCCAGTATCAATCAAATCATCAACGATTAAAATATTTCTGTTGACCGCAGTTCCTATGATATTCATAACCTCTGCTTGATTCGGTTTCGGGCGTCGTTTATCAATTAGAATTAACTCGGCACCCAATCGCTTAGCATATGAACGTGCTAATTTTATACTTCCTACGTCTGGTGATACAATTGCTAAATCTGGAATATTTTTCTTCTTGAAAAATGGTGAAAAAATTGCGGATGAATACAAATGGTCAACCGGAATATCAAAAAAACCCTGTATTTGAGGGGCGTGTAAATCCATCGTTATCACACGATCAGCCCCTGCAGTTGTTATTAAATTTGCAATCAACTTAGCTGAAATCGATACTCTTGGCTGATCTTTTCTATCTTGCCGTGCGTATCCAAAGTATGGAATTACCGCAGTTACCCTTCGAACCGAAGCCCTTTTTGCGGCATCGATCATTATAAGTAACTCAAACAAGTTGTCAGAGGGAGGATTCGTAGATTGTAAGATGAAGATATCCGATCCTCTGATGTTTTCGCTGTATTTTACCCAAATTTCATCATCGCTAAAATTCTTTATTTCACATTTTCCAACTTCTATACCAAGTTGTTTAGCGATTGAGAATGCTAAATCTGAGTTTGACCTTCCTGCAAATAATTTCAATTTTTCCATTTAATTTTAATTATTTATAAAGTTATTAACTGTAATAACGCAAATTTAGCAATTTTAGAGATTAAATATACATAAATCTAAAGAATATTGCAAGGTTTTATTTTCTTCGACAATCTATTTGAAATTTTAGTTAAGTTTGTTTATATTCACTTACAAAAAAAATGAGAAGGATTGGTGACAAAGAGTATTATTAAACAGACGATTCAGGTTGAAAATTCTTCTCATGAAAAAGTCACTTGCGATATACGCAATTTGAGAACAAATGTAATCAATGAGGATAAAGTCCGAAAATATCCTGTAGCTATTTTATGCCCAGGTTTTATGGCATTTAAAGATTGGGGACCCTTTCCGTATTGTGGCAACAAGTTAGCTGAAGCTGGTTTTGTATCGATTGTTTTAAACTATTCACATAATGGAATAACTAATGATTACAACCGTATTACTGAGCTGGAAAAGTTAGCCAATAATACCGTTAGTAAAGAACTTGAAGACATAAAAGCAGTTATAGACGAAATTGCAAACGACAAATTAAAAAGATTCAATATAGATTCGAATAAAATTTTACTCTTAGGTCACTCACGTGGAGCAGCCAATGCGTTAATCACTGCTGCTAACGATAGCAGAATAAAAGCTCTTGTAACTTGGGCTGGCATAGCAAAATACGATAGATGGACGAAAAACCAAAAAGATAATTGGAAAAAAATAGGTTATTTACCACTTGGAAAAAATATTACTTCTAATCCGTTGAAGATAAATTTGCGAGCTTTAGAAGATCTCGAACTTCATAAAAATGAATATAATCTACTAAAAGCTGCAAGAAGTGTTCAAATACCGTGGCTTATTATCCACGGTGAAGAAGACCTTATAGTGAAAATAGAAGAAAGTATAAATTTATATGAAGCATCTAATAAAACTATTACACAATTTGTAAAATTAAAAACTGTTGGACATTTATTCGGGGCAACTGTTCCGTTCGATGAAAATAATTCAACGATAAATCATCTTTTAGAATTGACAATTAATTGGTTAAAATATAACTGTACATAGGAGAAACGATGCAAACAGCATTAAAATTAAAAGAACAAACTATAACGAAACAGACGATTACAATCCAAGCACTTGGCGTTACAATCTTTACATCACTTACTATAGTTGGGGCTTGGTTTGAAGTTCCGACACAACCCGTTCCCTTTACGCTACAAACATTTTTTGTATTGTTAGCAGGTGCATTACTTGGCGTACGAAACGGTTCGCTGAGTCAATTAATGTATTTAGCTATAGGCGCAATAGGGTTACCTGTTTTTGCCGGCTTTGGATTTGGTTTTGCAAAACTTATCGGACCAACCGGAGGTTATCTTTTAAGCTTCCCAGTTGCTGCATTTGTTGTTGGATATCTTGTTACCTTAAGTAAAAGTTATTGGTGGACTCTTATTTCGATGACAATAGGTATGTTGATAATATATAGTTTTGGGACATTATTTTTAAATTTTGTTTATTTTCACGATTGGACCAAATCTTTCATAAGCGGGTTTTTAATCTTTGGCTGGTGGGATGTGTTGAAGGTTGTTGCAGCAGCTTCGGTTTAT
>JBBINX010000044.1:0-18247 GCA_037443685.1 Ignavibacteriales bacterium | reverse complement strand
AATATCATTTAATGATTTATACGGAAAAGTCTGTGTTATCACAGGCGGCGGTGGTATCATCGGTAAATCACTTTCCGAAGCACTCGCATCTGTCGGTGTTAAAATGGCAGTAACCGACATAGCGCAAGATTTAGCAATCAATGTTGCTACCGATATCAATAAACAATATAGTGTTCAAGCAATCGGTGTCGAATGTAACGTGCTCGATAAAGTGTCGCTCCTAACTGCAAAAAAAATAATTAACGGAGAGTTGGGTAAAATCGATTTACTCATAAATTGTGCTGGTGGAAATTCTCCAAAAGCTACTACGCAGGTAGAATTTATCGATAACGAAACAATCGGAAATTTAGATAAAACATTTTATGGTTTAGATATTGAAGGTTTCAGAAAGGTATTCGATTTAAATTTTCTTGGGACAATACTTCCGACTATGGTCTTTACAACTGACATGATTGAAAAGGGAAGTGGTGCTATTCTAAATATCTCATCAATGAATGCTTTCCATCCATTGACAAAGATACCAGCATACTCGGCTGCGAAGGCGTCTATTAATAATTTTACAGAATGGTTAGCAGTTCACCTCGCAAAAGTGAACATCCGCGTAAACGCTGTGGCTCCCGGTTTCTTTCTTACCAATCAAAACAGATTTCTTCTGACAGATGAGAAAACAGGGACCTTAACTCCGAGAGGTAATAAGATTCTTGCTGCAACACCGATGGGTAAATTTGGTGAACCCGATGACCTAAAAGGTGCAACACTTTATCTGATGTCCGACCTTGCGAAGTTTGTTACCGGTGTAGTTATTCCAATCGACGGTGGATTTAATGCTTATTCAGGTGTATAAACTATTATGCTGCTCTACAGTAAAGGTTCACATACTACAAGTTTAACACAAGCAGACCTCAAGATTGGTTTATATGAAACTCTCGATAAGTTGGGTGAGAAGAAGCGTGTGCTTGCCATACCACCCGATATTACACGCTCTCATTCACAAGCGGGTCCATTAACGGAGCTATTGTGGGAATACTACAAGGAAAAATTAGCCGATGTTCTTCCTGCTATCGGTACACACTATCCGATGACTGAAAAAGAAATCGCCGTGATGTTCGGAAAAGTACCGAAAAATATTTTCCGTGTTCACGATTGGCATCAAGGACTTGCGACGTTGGGCGAAGTCCCTTCTGAATTTGTTCGCGAGGTATCGGATGAGAAAGTTGATTACAACATCCCAATTCAGGTTGATAAATTACTCGTCGAGGGGAACTATGATCTAATTTTCTCGATTGGGCAAGTCGTCCCTCACGAAGTTATAGGTATGGCGAATTACAATAAAAATGTGTTTGTAGGAACCGGCGGTGTGGAGGGAATCAATAAAACTCACTTCCTTGGTGCTGCTTATGGTATGGAAAAAATTATGGGACGTGCAAATACACCGGTTCGTACAGTGCTCAACTATGGCTCCGATCATTTTGCAAAACATCTGCCGATTATTTACATCCTTACAGTCGTTGGAAAGGATATTTCTGGTGAGTTAGTTGTTCGTGGTTTGTATATCGGCGATGACGTAGAATGTTTCAATCGCGCCGCTGAGCTTTCACTCAAGGTGAATTTTGAACTGCTTGATGAACCGTTGAAAAAAGTTGTCGTATATCTTGACCCCTCTGAGTTTAAGAGTACTTGGCTTGGAAACAAAAGCATTTACCGCACGCGTATGGCAATTGCCGACGGTGGTGAACTTATTGTCCTGGCACCGGGTTTAACTGAATTCGGTGAAGATAAGGGAATTGATAAACTCATCCGTAAATATGGTTATGTGGGAACCCCGAAAGTCCTCGAATTGGTTAGGCAAAATGAAGATTTACAACAAAGTTTAAGCGCCGCTGCACACCTGATCCACGGCTCTTCAGAAGGACGATTTACGATTACGTATTGTCCGGGAAACATCTCGAAGGAAGAAATCGAAAGTGTCAATTTTCAGTATGAAAATTTGAATTCTATGATAAAAAAATACAATCCTGAAAAATTGAAAGATGGATTCAACATTTTGCCCGATGGTGAAGAGGTTTTTTATATTTCAAATCCCGCTCTTGGTTTATGGGCATTCAAAGGAAGATTTACATAAATGAAAATTGTTGTAGATAAAAATATACCACTTGTAGAAAAGGCATTTTGTTCGCTTGGTGATATTACAACTGTTGAGACCGGCGAGTTCTCATCAGAAGTTGTGCACGACGCTGATGTCCTGATTGTCAGATCAGAGACAAAAGTCAATCAATCATTACTCTATGGTAGCCGAGTGAAATTTGTGGGTACTGCTACAATCGGTACCGACCATATTGATCTCGATTACCTTACATCAAAAGGAATAGCTTTCGCAAGCGCACCGGGGTGCAACTCAAACTCAGTGAAGGAGTACATAGTTGCAGCGCTTCTTCAGCTTTCATTAACCAAAGGTTTTTCACTAAAAGGAAAGACAATAGGTATCGTGGGTGTTGGTAATGTTGGCACCAAAATAGTAACGGTTGCAAAAGCCCTTGGAATGACTGTACTTCAAAACGATCCACCTCGCGCTCGAGCTGAAGGTACATCATTTTTTGTTCCTCTTGACGAACTACTATCGGCAGATATTATCACTTTGCACGTTCCATTAACTAAATCGGGTGAGGATGCAACATATCACCTATTTGATGAGAAACAATTCTCCAAGATGAAAAGTGGAACAATATTTATTAATACATCGAGGGGAGCGGTAGTAGAAACAACAGCGCTCAAAAAAGTAATCAGTGAAAAACGAATTACTTCTACAGTTATCGATGTGTGGGAAAACGAACCAGCGATTGATACGGACCTTCTTTCGGTGGTTACTATTGGCACTCCGCACATCGCAGGTTATTCACTCGAAGGAAAAACGAACGCTGTTTGTATGGTTCGTGAAGCATATTGTAATTATTTTAAGATTTCTTCATTGTGGGATCCTAATAAAGAAATGAGCACTCCTGAAATTACACACATTACAGTTCCAGATAAGATATTATCTATAGAGGAAATCTTACATCTCATTGTCAGTAGATGTTATAACATTGCTTACGATGATGAAAAGCTCACAGGTATGTTGACACTGCCCAATATGTACCGCGCGGAATATTTTAAAAAACTTCGTACGGGTTACTACACGCGACGGGAGTTTACGAACGTTACAGTTCATCTCCCAACTCGACACGAATCACTCAAAGAAATTATTACAACACTTGGATTTAAATTTATAAAAGGAAAAGAGAGTTAAAAAATGGATATTGGATTAACAATAGCTAAGGAAGGTGCATTAGATTTTATTTCTCTCGGTGCATTAATACATCGTTTGGACCCTGGTGTAATTCCATTCCGCAAGGCATCTGAATGCCAAATTCACGTAAGTGGAGGGGAGTTTAATGTTGCCGCTAATCTTGCAGATTGTTTCCGGATGAAAACAGGAATCGTATCAGCTATGGTCGATTATCCTATCGGAGAGTTGATATCTGAGAGGGTAAGAGCAATGGGTGTAAAACAATTTTATCGACACTTCAAACATAACGGAGTGAACGGCCCAAATATGGCAACAGTTTACAGCGATCGTGGTCAAGGTGTTCGTGCACCGGTTGTCTTTTATAACCGGTCGAATGAAGCAGCTGCACTGCTAAAACCCGGTGACTTTGACTGGGGAAAAATTTTTGCAGGTGGTCTTCGTTGGTTCCACAGCGGAGGTATTTTTGCCGCATTGTCAGAGACAACTGGTGAATTGATTATCGAAGGAATGAAAGCCGCAAAAAAAGTTGGCGCCATTGTCAGCTTTGATCTCAACTTCCGAGAAAAGCTTTGGAACATCTGGGGCGGACAAAAGAAGGCTGTCGAGATAGTCAGTCGTATTGTCGAGAACGTAGATGTTCTGGTTGGTAACGAAGAAGATTTACAGAAGGGTTTAGGTATTTCTGGACCAGAAGTAGTAGCCAAGTCGGCACTCGACCCGAAAACATTTTTCAGTATGATCGATAAAGTTCACGCAAAGTACCCCAAAGTTAAAATTGTGGCGACTACGTTGCGTGAAGTGCATTCAACAAACCGGCATAGTTGGAGTGCAGTTGCGTGGATCAACGGTAAAACATTCGTTGCTCCAACTTGTGAATTGGACGTTCTTGACCGGGTTGGTGGTGGCGACGGGTACGCAGCTGGCTTCTTCTATGGTTTATTAACAGGCGAATCTCCTGAAGAGGCAGTAAAAATTGGCTGGGCGCACGGTGCCCTGCTAACAACATTTCCCGGTGATACAACTATGGCTACTCTCGAACAGGTGAAATCGTTTGCTAAAGGTGGCTCAGCTCGGATTCAACGTTGATGATGACAAAAGAAACATTGAAAAATTTTCAACCGAATCACGAGCACTTTGTTGGTTTTGATTCGGACGGATGCGTTTTTGATTCTATGGAATTAAAACATAAAGAATGCTTTATTCCTAATATCATTAAGTACTACAATCTGCAGGCAGTATCGAAGTATGCTCGAGAAGTTGCGGAGTTTGTAAACCTTTACTCATACTGGCGTGGTATCAATCGGTTTCCAGCATTAACAAAGACTTTCGAATTGTTAAGCAAGAGAACCGAAGTCAAGATACGTGGTATAACTATTCAAGATTGGTCACCGATACAAAAATTCATAGATGGAGCAGAATCATTAGGCAACCCGGCTCTGAAAGATGCAATTACTAAAACTAAAGATCCTGCCCTCGAACATCTTCTCAGATGGAGTGAAGCAGTCAACAGTGATATCGCAGAGATGGTGAATAGCTTATCACCGTTTCCGTATGTGAAAGAAGGTCTTATGAAACTCCATGGTCGGTGTGATATGATGGTTGTTTCGGCAACACCTGCAGAAGCATTATATCGTGAGTGGGCAGAGCATAGTATTGATAAATATGTAAACATAATCGCAGGACAGGAACTCGGTAAAAAGGATGACCAATTAGGGTTGACTGCAAAAGGGAAATATCGAGCAGGAAATATTTTAATGGTTGGCGATGCCCTTGGAGATTTGGAAGCCGCAAGGTCAGCGGGGGCAATGTTTTTTCCTATCCTACCTTCACGTGAGGAAGAATCATGGAAAATATTCCACGATATAATAATCGACCAATTTCTCGATAATAGATATGACGAACAAACTGAAAATGTGTTTTTAAATGAATTTAAAAAAGCGTTGCCAACGGAAATTCCTTGGCAGCAATGATAATCAAACATAAAATAATAAAAATATAAGGAAGCATTAAATGAAAGATAAAGCAGATATTGGCTTAGTTGGATTAGCTGTAATGGGTGAGAATCTCGTGTTGAATATTGAAAGCCATGGTTTTACTGTAGCAGTTTATAACCGTTCGGTTGATAAAGTAGATAACTTTATTCAAGGTCGAGCAAAAGGTAAAAACATTATTGGAACACATTCTATTGAAGAACTTATTAGCTCACTCAAAACACCACGTAAAGTGATGTTAATGGTTAAAGCTGGGAAACCCGTGGATGATTTTATAGAATTACTACTACCGCATCTTGAGAAAGGCGATATAATAATTGATGGTGGCAACTCGCATTTCCCTGATTCTATACGCAGAACTAAATATTTAGAATCGAAAGGTTTCCAATTTATTGGTACAGGAGTTTCAGGCGGTGAAGAGGGTGCATTACGGGGACCTTCGATAATGCCGGGAGGTTCACACTCAGCGTGGCAATACGTAAAGCCTATATTTCAATCGATCTCTGCTAAAGTAACTGACGGCACACCTTGTTGCGATTGGGTAGGTAACGATGGAGCAGGACACTTTGTTAAAATGGTGCATAATGGAATTGAGTACGGCGATATGCAGCTTATATCAGAAGCATACCAAATTATGAAAGATTTGCTTGGAATGAGTGCCGACGAAATGCACGAAGTATTCAAAAAATGGAATACCGGAGACTTGGACAGTTATCTCATAGAAATCACTCGCGACATTCTTGCTTACAAAGATGCAGATGGGAAACCACTCGTGGATAAAATTCTGGATACGGCTGGTCAAAAAGGGACTGGTAAATGGACTAGCGTAGTCTCTCTCGACCTCGGTATTCCGTTAACATTAATAAGTGAAGCAGTGTATGCACGCTGTCTATCTGCAATTAAAGATGAACGAATCAGTGCGTCGAAGGTTTTAAGCGGTCCCCAACCGATGTTTAAAGGAGATAAACAAGCGTTATTAAACGACCTTGAAAAAGCACTTTATGCATCTAAAATTGTTTCTTACGCTCAAGGATTTACTTTACTTCGAGCTGCTGCAGAAGAATATAAATGGGGCCTTAATTATGGTGGAATAGCTCTGCTGTGGCGTGGTGGTTGTATTATCCGCTCGGTATTCCTCGGTAAAATTAAAGAGGCATTCGATAATAACCCTGATTTGCCAAATTTGATGCTTGATCCGTTCTTCAAGGAAAAGATCGAGTTGTCTCAACAATCTTGGCGTCGCGTAATTTCCACAGCGGTAATGAATGGTATTTGGGTGCCGGCGTTTTCAACAGCACTCAACTATTTTGATGGATATCGCAATGGTCGTTTACCAGCTAACTTATTACAAGCTCAACGCGATTATTTCGGTGCACATATGTATGAGCGAATCGATAAACCCCGCGGTGAGTTCTTTCATACTAACTGGACTGGGCGCGGCGGTGAGACTGCTTCATCGACTTATATTGTATAGAAATTTAATGCTGACTTTTTAAATAAAATATCGAATAAAAAAATGCTAAATGAATTTATCACTGAAAACTTTCTTTTGGAGAACAACATTGCTGTAGAGTTGTACCATCGGTTTGCGAAAGACCAACCGATAATCGACTACCACTGCCATGTCCCTCCCAAAGATATTGCTGACGATCGTCGGTTTGAAAATATGACGAAAATTTGGCTTGCGGGTGACCATTACAAATGGCGGGCTATGCGTGCGAACGGTATCCCCGAAAGATTTATAACCGGCGATGCCTCTGATTGGGAAAAGTTTCTGGTGTGGGCAAAGACTGTCCCAAAAACACTTCGTAATCCACTTTACCATTGGACGCATATGGAACTTAAACGGCCGTTCGGGATATCCAATTTATTGCTTAATGAAAATACCGCGAAGAATGTTTGGGAAGAATGCAATGCAAAACTTGTAGAACAACAATTTTCAACTCGCGGAATTATCAAACAGATGAATGTCGAACTCATTTGCACGACTGATGACCCTATCGACTCTCTCGAATATCATCAAAAACTAAGGAATGATAAATCATTCAATATACGTGTCCTGCCTGCCTTCCGTGCTGATATGGCTATGAATATCGAACGAGGCGGGGCATTCATCTCTTATATAGAAAAGCTGAGTGTTGCCGCAAATATCCATATTAATTCATACAAAAAATTATTAGATGCTTTAAAAAACCGACATGCATTTTTCCACTCCCAGGGATGTCGATTATCTGACCACGGCCTCGAGACTGTTTATGTGGAAGATTATACAGAAACCGAAATAGAAAAAATTTTTATGCAAGCAATGTCAGGCAAATCAATTGATTTTTATTCGGTATCAAAATTCAAATCAGCGGTACTGCTTGAATTGTGTTTAATGGATCACGCGGCAGGTTGGGTTCAGCAGTTTCATCTTGGTGCTATGCGAAACACAAATCCTAAAATGTTCCGTCAGCTTGGACCAGATACAGGATATGATTCAATCGGTGATTTTCCAATTGCACAACCACTCGCACGATTGTTTGGCAAACTTGAAGACCGTGATTCACTTGCCAAAACAATTGTATACAACCTGAATCCCGCCGATAACGAAATACTTGCGACGTTGATTGGAAATTTTCAAGATGACAAAACTGCTGGAAAGATGCAGTACGGTAGTGCGTGGTGGTTTCTCGACCAAAAGGATGGAATCGAAAAGCAATTAAACTCTCTCTCTAACATGGGCTTACTCAGTCAGTTTGTTGGCATGTTGACAGATTCGAGAAGTTTTCTGTCATATCCTCGCCACGATTATTTTCGCCGTATCCTCTGTAACATATTTGGCACAGAGATGAAAAATGGTTTAATTCCAAATGATATCGATTTAGTTGGCGGAATGATTGCTGATATTTGCCATCATAATGCTCACCGATACTTCAATTATTATGGACGATAACGATACTCTTACACAATAGAGATTAAGAAAGGTACATTTATGACAATAAATCAATTAATTAATAATCTGATTGAACCATCGACACAACCCTGTGTAACAAACACGATCTACGGATACAATGGACATAAAATCTGTGTTTACCCTCGCTCCGTCAGGATGCTCGGAGACGCACTATTTTTCGTTGGTAGTGAACAAACCGGAAAAAATCTCTACATAGTAGCGAATGAAGGAATTGAAAATTTTGGAAATGGATTTGAGTGTGAGTCGATTACTCGAAATATTTTTGGTAACGGTTTAAAAGGCAAACGTTGTCCCCTGAGTAGTATCAATGCTAAAGTGTTGCGTGAAATATTTCCATTTACACGTCCTGTTTTAATTGGTGTTGCCGATTCTTTCGGTTTTGGTGATCGTTTGGGAATTGCCAACCCGGCACACCTTCGTGCGCTTACTGGTTCGCACATGCGTCCGGTTCTCGCACAACAATCAATCCGTGAACTCGATCGCACACAACGAACAGCAGAAGATGTACTCGATGCTGCGTCGTGGGCAGTGTTTCAGGAGGGATATACAGACGGGTTCGGTGCTGACGCTGACCACTTAAAGACAAGTGAGGATATTGATAGATATGCGAGAGCAGGATTCACAATGTACACGTTTGACCCAAGTGCTTACGTTGTTAATGAAGCCGCAAAACTCCCAATAACAGATGTTTTGCATCGTTTAGAAGAAGTAGATACGGGCATTCTTCAACTTGAGGATGTTTGGTTACGTTACGTTAACCAAACAATAAAATTTAGTGAAGATTTTGTTATGGAAATCGATAAAGACATAGTTACACGTGCGTTTTTAAAATACGGGGCTGTTGTTGCATACACTGTGCGGTTGTATATACACTTGAAACACAAATATTCTTCTTTACCGACAGAGGTTGAAATTTCTGTTGATGAAACCGATTCTCCTACTACACCATTCGAACATTACTTTATCGCTAATGAACTTAAACGACAGGGGGTGCAGTTTGTTAGTCTTGCACCGAGGTTCATCGGTGACTTTGAAAAAGGGGTCGATTATCGCGGCGACCTTAACGAATTTGCTGCAGAGTACAAACGTCATGTTAGCATCGCAAAAATGTTAGGTCCGTACAAAATCAGTATCCATTCGGGCAGCGATAAATTTGGAGTTTACAAAATGATTGGCTCTCTTGGTTTAGGAAACGTACACGTGAAAACTGCCGGTACCAGTTATCTTGAAGCTTTACGAACTATTGCAAAAGTTGAACCAGAGCTAATTCGTGAAATTCTTTCGTTTGCTTGTGGACAATATGAAGAAGACAGAAAATCGTATCATGTAACCGGTCGTCTCGATAAGGTTCCTGATCCCCAGAAATGTACTAATCAAGAAATTTTAGGCCTATTCGAACAACACGATACCAGACAAATACTACACGTTACGTTTGGTAAGGTTCTTACGACAAAGAACGAAAATGGAAATTACTTGTTCAAGAATAGGTTAATGGGGTGCTTGAATCAGAACGAAAATGTACACTATGAGACAATAATAAAACACTTTAGGAAACATTTGGATCCGTTCAAAAAATAAAAGATAGACTATCCTATTTGAGAAAAGGGTATCATGAGTGACATAAAAAAAATTTCGAGAAGAGAATTCGTATCTGCTGCCACGAAAACAGTTGCTGGAGCTGTTCTATTAAATTCCGTCCATAATGTTATCGGAATAGCTTCACCAAAGAAGATGAAACTCGCAATAGTAGGCACAGGACACCGCGCTGTCGGTATGTGGGGTAAAGATGTCGTCCAGAATTATTCAGATTACACAGAGTTCGTTGGCTTGTGTGATATAAATCCCGGACGTTTGGAGTATGCAAAAAGGCATATCGGAACCTCCTGTCCCGTATTTTCAGATTTTGAAACGATGATTCAAAAGACTAAACCGGATACTGTGATTGTTACAACTGTTGATGGTAACCATCACACGTTTATTACTAAAGCTCTTGAAATGGGTTGTAATGTCATAACTGAAAAACCACTCACTACTGATGAAGTGAAATTGAAACAGATAATAGATGCCAAGAAAAATTCTAATAAACAGGTGATAATGGCATTTAATTACAGGTTTTCTCCATATCGTGCAAAGATTAAAGAATTGCTAATGCAGGAACGCATAGGCCGTTTGACTTCAGTAGATTTCAATTGGTATCTTGATGTTTTCCACGGTGCTGACTATTTTCGCAGATGGCACAGACTTCGTGAACATTCTGGCACGCTACTCGTCCATAAATCAACTCATCATTTCGACCTTCTGAACTGGTGGCTCGATTCTGACCCGGAAATTGTTACAGCATTTGGTGCACTTGAGTTTTATGGAAAAAATAATCCTTTCCGTTTCACTCATTGTCGTCCCTGTCCGCACAAGGACAAATGTAAATTCTTTTTTGACATGACACAAAACAAATATCTGATGGATTTATATGCGGCAAATGAAAAGTACGACGGATATTTAAGAGATGGTTGTGTATGGAAAGAAGATATAGATATTTTTGATAAAATGGCAGTACAAATTAAGTATATGAATAATGTTCAGGTAAGTTATTCCCTTACGACTTACTCACCTTATGAAGGGTATCGCATTGCTTTCAATGGAACTAACGGAAGAATAGATGCTTGGATTCACCAACGCCAACTCTGGCCTATGGAAGATTTTGTTGAATTTCAGATCACTGATAATTTTGGGGATAGAGAATTCATCAATCTTCCTCGCATCGAGGGCGGACACAATGGTGGCGATGCCTTGTTGCTCGATAGCATTTTCCTTAACCCAAAACCAGCTGATGAGTTAGGTCAGTCTGCGAGTATTAGAGATGGAGCTATGTCGATTCTAACTGGGATAGCCGCGAGAAAAAGTATTGATACCGGATTTCCTATTAGGATTGGCGACATTTCAGAGTTTGTCCCTCAAAAAAAGAGAAAGGGATAGTTTGAAAAATATGGCAAACCGAAAGTTTAAATATCGTTACGTATTACTTATTATACTTTTATTTGCTTCATCTCATATCGTCATCTCTCAAGGTGTCAAGAATGTATATGATATTATTGTGTCGCAAGATGGCACAAGCGATTATATCTCAGTTCAAGAAGCTCTGAATGCTGTTCCTGACTACAGCGAAAAGCGAACTGTAATATTTATTAAAAATGGAGTATATAAAGAAAAATTAATATTGCGTACCTCAAAAATAAACGTTACGATGATTGGGGAAAATACCGAAAGCGTAATTCTGACTTTTGATGATTATTCAGGAAAAATAGTTAATGGAGATACGTTAACTACATTCACATCGTATTCCTTTTACGTTCAAGCAGATGGTTTCATCGCTGAAAATATTACATTTGAAAACTCCGCAGGTCCTGTTGGACAAGCCGTTGCAGTTATGGTAAAAGGTGATAAAGTAATTTTTAGAAAGTGTCGCTTCCTTGGAAACCAAGATACTTTTTATACGCAAGGTGTTGGACGGTGTTATGTTGAGTCTTGTTACATTGAAGGGACAACTGATTTTATTTTTGGAAGCTCAATTGCTGTTTTTGAAAGATGTATTATTAAGAGTAAAAAAAATTCGTATATTACTGCAGCATCAACTCCCGAAGGAAATAAATTCGGATATGTGTTCATTAGTTGTGAATTGACCGCAGACGAGGGAATTAATAGTGTTTATCTTGGAAGACCTTGGCGTCCGTTTGCAAAAACAGTTTTTATCAAATGTGAACTCGGTAAGCATATCGAACCAACCGGTTGGCATAATTGGAACAAACCAGATGCTGAAAAAACTACATTCTATGCTGAATACAAATGTTCGGGACCCGGCTCAGAGATTTCGAATCGTGTAAGTTGGTCGAAACAACTTGATGACACTGAAGCAGCTGAATATATAATTGAAAAAATCTTTTCTGTCGATGCATCAGCGATTCCCTTTAAAAGTAATTGGAATCCTTTAGAATAATTAAAATATGAATTATATCACTCGGTATAATATGAAAAAAATTCTACTTCCTATAATTTGTATATTATTAGTTGGTTTTACCCAGATCTTAGATGAACATGTTACTATTTATATGATTGGTGATTCTACGATGGCAGATAAACCTACCGAAGATAACCCAGAGCGTGGGTGGGGACAAATGTTTCCGATGTTTTTCGACAGTACTGTTACAATATCCAATCATGCGAAAAATGGGAGAAGCACGCGAACATTTCTATCGGAAAACCGCTGGCAGCCAATTGTGGATATGCTCAAATCAAATGATTATGTAATCATTCAATTTGGACATAACGACCAGAGTAAAGAAAAAGTTGATCGCTATACACCACCAGAAGACTACCGGAATAATCTAATCAAATTTGTAACTGAAACACGTCAGAAAAATGCCCAACCTATCCTCTGCACTCCAATCGTGCGAAGGCGATTTGATGAAAATGGAAAATTTTACGATATTCACGGGGTATATCCCGAAATCGTGAGAGATGTAGCTGCTGAGTACAAAGTTCCGTTAATAGATATGCACAAAAAAAGTGAAAAGCTGATAGTAGAGCTTGGGCCTGACAGCTCGAAGCAAATTTTCCTTTGGGTAGAAAGAGGTAAGTACAGTTCATTGCCCGACGGGAAGCAGGATAATACACATTTTTCAGAATTTGGTGCGATTAAAATGGCTGAGTTAGCAGCAGAAGGATTACGAGAAATAAAGCTAGACTTGGCAGAACATTTGAAATAAAGAATTCTATGATATAAATTTATTTCAAAAGAAATTAGCGACCCCTAATTAGTTAAATTGAGTTATTAATTCAACGAGAATATATATTTATGACAATACCTAAGGAAGCCAATGAAGTACTACAGCAGGATAAAAATTATCTGCGAACATTGATCGACAATTTACCCGACCTTATCTACTTTAAAGATGCAGGCGGGCGATATATTTTAAGTAACCGCGCTCACTTTTTTTCGCTCGGTGTTTGGAGTCAGGATGAAGTTTTAGGGAAAACAACTTTTGATTTTCATCCACCGGAATTAGCTAAACAGTATCACGAGGATGAAATTCGAATTGTCCAATCGGGTGAGGCAATGATTGGTAAAGAAGAAATTGCATTTCATAGAGACACTGGAAAAATGCGCTGGCATCTCACAAATAAAATTCCACTAAAAGATGAACAAGGCAAGGTTACAGGTATAGTCTGTATCAGCAGCGATATTACTGAACGTAAACAAGCTGACGAAACTCTCCATCACGAGCGTAACCTTCTGCGTACACTAATTGATAATTTGCCCGATTTAATTTTTTTTAAAGATACAGAAGGTCGTTACATTCTAAATAACACTTCACATCTGAAATCTATCGGGGCGAATAAGCAGGAGGAGGCGCTTGGAAAAACTACTTTCGATTATAACCCACCTGAATTAGCAGAGCAATATCACAAAGATGAAATGCAGATTGTGCAAACTGGGAAAGCATTAAATAACAAACGAGAATGTGCTCTTCACAAGGATACCGGTGAAAAACGATGGCATCTAACAAGTAAGGTTCCACTGTTCGACAAGCAGGGGAGAGTAACTGGTATTGTTGGCATTGCAAGGGATATCACCGAACAAAAACTTGCAGAGGAAGAACGTGAGAGGTTACTTAATGAATTACAAAAAACTCTTAATGAGGTTAAAACGCTCAGCGGGTTAGTTCCGATTTGCGCTAATTGTAAAAAGATTCGCGATGACAAAGGTTTCTGGAATCAGGTTGAGTCGTACATACAGGAACGGTCTGATGCTCGATTCAGTCACGGTATTTGTCCCGACTGTTTCAAAATACTTTATCCAGGTTATTGTTCTAAATCTAAATGTGATAATGAAGACAATCTATAATATAATGGGAACATCAAAATGAAAAATAATGGGAACGTTATAGGAATTCTATTTTTTTTTATTCTAAGTATTGCCGGCTGCACACAATCATCAAAATTATTCGTTACTGTTAATAATCCGGCTGAAATTGAGCGTCAAAATGAAACCGTTGTTCTGAATTGGGATGCTCTGAAGGAAAAAGCCCACTGGCTCGATTCGTCAAAGGTTGTAGTATTCGATTCCAAAAATCAAAAAGAGTTATTAACTCAAAAGCTTGCAGGTGATTTATTGTTCCAATCTGATTTTAAAGCCAATGAAACAATAACATTTACACTCTCGAATACATCATCTCAAAAAGTAATTATAGATCCAGTTGTCGATGCAAAGTTTGTGGTTCCGCGGGAAGATGTTGCCTGGGAAAACGACCGTATCGCATTTCGTGTTTACGGCTCACAACTTGCTGGTGATGTCTTGAACGGTATAGATGTTTGGGTAAAACGTGTGCGTTATCCTATCATCGATAAATGGTATCGAGGCAACGCATTAGAAGGGAAACAAAAAATTTCTTATCACGTTGACCACGGTGAAGGAGCGGATTTTTTTACCGTTGGGCGATCGCTCGGAGCAGGTGGCTGTGCAATCTGGAAAGACAATAAAATTCACCAGACAAGTTTGTTCACAAAACACAAGATAATTGCCACAGGTCCCATTCGAACAAAATTTATCGTTTCCTATGAAAAAGATACTATTAATGGGCAACCATTCACAGAAGAAAAAATTTACACTCTCGATGCAGGTCAGAACCTTAACCGAATTGATGTTTCCTATTCCGACATTAACGAAGATAGAGAGGTAACTATTGCCGCCGGACTTGTGAAACGAAAGAACACCGAACGTTTCGCTGATGAAAAATTAGGATGGCTCAGCTTATGGGGTCTGACTAATGAAGACTCGACAAACGGATTTACTGGAACAGGAATTATTGTACCACGAGCTTCTTTTCAAGAAATGAATGAGGATAAAGATCATTTTCTAATAATTGGGACTTCTTCGAACAAGAAACGATTTACCTATTATGCCGGAGCGTGTTGGTCACGAAGTGGCGATTTTGATAGTTCTGATGATTGGAATGCGTATTTACAAAACTTCGCGGTGAGATTAGAATCACCTCTCCAAATTACTATCTTTACAAAAAAATAAAAAAGGAAAATGAAATATGGATGTCCGATATACAACTGACCCAGAATCAATTAAAAAAATGACAACAGAACAATTACGCAAACTTTTTTTGATTAACACACTATTTACTCCTGATAACATCCCAATGGTGTACTCAGATATTGACCGCTCTATCACAGGATCAGCCGTTCCAATGAATCAACCATTAAAACTTTTAAGCAGCAAAAAAGAGATGGCCGCTGAATACTTTACTGAACGTCGCGAAATTGGCGTTATCAATATTGGAAAAGAAGGAGTTATCGTTACCGACGGGAAAGAACACCGGATGAATTATAAAGATACTCTTTATATTGGGAGAGAGACGAAGGAAATTATTTTCAACAGTAAGAACTCCGATTCACCGTCGTATTTTTATTTTGTAAGCTATCCGGCGCATAAAAAATATCCGACAACACATGTGAAATTTACAGATGCTGAACCTACGAGATTAGGCAATCAGCAGGATGCTAACAAACGCACAATTTTCAAATACATTCATCCTAATAGAATTCAAAGCTGTCAGCTAGTGATGGGATTGACAGAGCTTGATGAGGGTTGCGTTTGGAATACAATGCCTCCCCATACACACCAGCGAAGGTCGGAGGTTTATATGTACTTCAACCTTGGTGATAACGGAAAAGTTATTCATATTATGGGCGAGCCATCAGAAACACGGCACATTGTCATAAGTAATCAACAAGCTGTTCTTTCGCCAAGTTGGTCAGTTCATACCGGTGTTGGGACTAAGAATTATTCTTTCATCTGGGCGATGGGAGGCGAGAATCAGGTATTTGATGATATGGACGGCGTTAATTTGAGTGAGTTCCGATAAAACAGAATGAGAGTAAAATTAAATGAACAAAGATAAAGTTCTGACAAATATTTTTGAGTGTGGAGTTGTCGCTGTCATTCGAATGAACGACCGGCAAAGAATTAAAAATGTGATTGAGGCAATCAACTCAGGCGGTATCAAATGTATCGAGGTTACCATGACAGTACCTCGTGCAATTGAGATGATTGAAGAGCTTCGGGCAACGATGAGTATAGATATCATCCTTGGAGCTGGAACGGTTACTGATATAGAAACTGCTAAGAGAGTAATCAAGTCGGGGGCAGAGTTCGTTGTTAGTCCTGTTTTAAACACTGACATTATCGCCGTTTGTCAAGAACAAAATATTGTAAGCATCCCCGGCTGCTATACACCGACAGAGATTTTTACATGTTGGAAAGCAGGTGCGGATCTAATCAAAATCTTCCCCGCACGAAATCTTGGACCCAAATATCTTAAAGATATCGCAGGTCCTTTTCCACAGATTAAAATGATTCCGACCGGTGGGATTACTATCGAAAATGCCGGTGAATGGATAAGTGCTGGTGCCGTTGCAGTGGGTATTGGAAGCGAATTGCTCGACAAGAATGCAATCAAAGAAGCCCGCTACGAAGTGTTGACCGATAGGGCAAAGACACTTGTGAAAAATGTTTATCAGGCAAAGCATTCATCTATTATATGATTCTAATAAAAATAATAAGGAAAAAATATTTATGAAATCGCTTTTCGATCTTTCAGGAAAAATAGCGTTAGTTACCGGAGCAAGTACTGGACTTGGTGCAGGAATGTCAGTTGGACTTGCGGAAGCTGGTGCTGATTTAGTATTGGTGGATATTGTGGATTCCGCAGAGACCGCCGAGAAAATAAAATCACTCGGAAGAAAAGTTCTTAAACATATTACCGACCTATCCCAGATAAGTTCGATACACGAAGTTGTAGATAAAGCTATTGCTACATTTGGCAGGATTGATATCCTAGTCAACAATGCAGGAATAATCCGACGCACCCCTGCTATCGACTTTTCAGAGAAAGACTGGGACGAAGTAATGCTAATAAATTCAAAAACTGTTTTCTTTTTGAGTCAGGCAGTTGCAAAAGATATGTTGAAAAGAAAAGAAGGGAAAATTATTAATATTGCTTCGTTGCTAAGTTTTACGGGTGGAATTACAGTCCCATCGTATGCGGCAAGTAAAGGTGCAGTTGCCCAAATAACTAAAGCCCTTGCCAACGAATGGGCACAATATGGTATTAATATTAATGCAATCGCACCGGGATACATGGAAACAAATAACACAGAACAATTGCGTAAAAACCCTGAGCGTTTTAAATCAATTACTGAGAGAATTCCTGCAGGACGTTGGGGGAAGCCGGATGACTTGAAAGGTGTTGTTGTATTTTTATCGTCTTCGGCTTCCGATTATGTAAATGGGCATGTTCTTCTTGTGGATGGTGGGTGGATGGCAAGATAAAATATAAAAATACAATAAAATAAATTATTAAATTCTTGTTGAGAGGATCATCATTGTCTCCCCAAATGCAATTAGCAGATGGATGAGAAGAAAGATCGGGATTCGGAAAAAATGTCAGACGAGTTTATCGCATGGAGTATACCAAAGCAGTAGCGGGGTTTGCTAACTTTATAAAAAAAAATCCACTTCACTACATTCAGTGGAATTCTCAATCCAACTTGTACCTTAACCTTATTTCATTTGCTAAGTTATTTTTGATTGGAAGTAGCGCTAACACGAACCTTCTGCACTCAGTAAATACTATCATTGTTACAGAATTGGTTATTTAAGGTGAATTCAATAAAGCTGAAGGTTCACTTCCGGGGTATGCCACGTACTGTACTGAGAAAATCCGCTCAAATCCATCTTTTCTGAAAATTATGATAAACCCGGATTTGTCATTAGGAATGATACCTAAATAATCAATTGGACAAATGTCCTAATAGTCGTTATCAATCGGATCATTTTATAACATTTGCTTTCTTCTCTAATACCTCGTATATTTGCTCGATAAAACTGATTGATTAATAAGTAGTTATTTGCTAATTACTTATAAATCTCAGATATTTATACGGGTTTTAACA
>JBBINX010000043.1:0-18355 GCA_037443685.1 Ignavibacteriales bacterium | reverse complement strand
GGCAGAGCCGCTCATTTCGCTCGACTTCGATTGGTTTTACAGAAGACCTAAAAATTTCATCGAGCGGTTGTTCGTAGATGGTGTGGTATCAATTTTCGATAAAACAGATGAGATGTTGATGAAGGTAGTAAACACGTTAATATATTTTGGGAAGAATCCAGTAAATGTTATTGCATATCTAAACTTGAAGGAACGATCCGGAGCTAATATCGATTATGACCCAAACATTTCACGTCCTTCAACTTTGCTAATAATAAGCGGGATCCTTATTATTTTTATTGTTATAATTGCTGTGGTTGTAATTTGAGGATATCTCTCGATTTTAGGACAAACTTTTGAATCGGTTTGTAGGTTTTATCAGCGTTCTGGTTGTGTGGTGAGCATGTCGAACCACACTGTAATGCGAGGTCAATAACCCGGCTCTCAGCACCCATTCGCTGACAGCTAACTGTCGTCAAATGGTTGACGACAGCCAAGATGCAACGACCAATTGTCAATTGGCAATTAACAATTAGCCATTGGCAATCATCATTCGACCCCTGCTTGGATCGGAGCGTGTTAAATCAATCGCACAACCATGAATGATCCGTCAGCTGACGGATGTTGTTCGAACAAAAACCGATAAATCGGTCTGTAGGTTTTAGTCCGCTTCAGCGGAGTTTTTTTGTATAGCATCAGTATTTATGCTGATGCGAGGATTAGATTATTTTTCTAGTGCAATGTAATTTTCGAGATAAACCAATCTCAATCTCCTCCCGAAGGTTTGCCGTGATTAAGCTGAAAGAACTGAAATAACCTTCGGGAAGTTTTCCTCATGAATCAGTCCATTGAATGAACTGCTGTGATATTTTTTACAGTCTACTTCTTCTTCAGCCACATTACTTCGTTTCTAACACACATAAAAATTAAAAAATGTATTAAGGTGTTGTATTGCAAAAAACAGGAGATTCAAACCTCCCATTTCAACTGATTTTGTAAATTCATTCCGATTTTATTATCTTTAATCCGCCAAAGGCGCACGAGTATTAAATTCTTGGCCCCTTAAAGCGAATAAAATAAAATTTGGTTTCAGATACCTCGCTGCTTGCGGTGAGGAGATTCGTTTCCGAAATTTGATATCACCCAGTAAATATCAATAATCCAATAAGGATTTTGTGATGGAATTCAATGTAAAAGATATTCTTACCGTTTTACCAATAATTGGTGTAACGGTTACTGCCTTCGTCGTTATCATCATCGAAGCAGTGTTCCGTAAAAGCTCCAGCACGAGCTATCTGGTCACGCTCATCGGCTTAGTGATTTCTATCGGTTTAGCTGTTGAGTCGATTGGTTGGCAGGGGACAAGCTTTTTTAATATGGTGAACGTAGGGGGTTACGGAAGTTTCTTCAGTATTTTGTTTATGCTCGCTGCAATTTTTACAATCATAATTTCTAAAGATTATCTGATCAAACAGAGAGTTCATTACGGCGAATATTATATCTTAATATTATTTGCAACTATCGGTATGATGCTAATGGCATCTGCGGCAGATATGATTGTGATATTTTTGGGACTCGAATTAATGTCTATTTGCCTTTATGTGCTCGCAGGTTTTATGCGCAAACGAATTAAATCGAATGAAGCTGCCCTCAAATATTTTCTATTAGGTGCATTCGCCACGGGATTTTTACTGTATGGAATGGCATTGATTTACGGTGTTTCAACAACCACAAATATTAATACCATTCTGAGTAATCTTAATTTTTACACTCACACGCCATTATTTTGGGTTGGGTTAGGCTTGTTGCTTATTGGTTTAGCGTTTAAAGTTGCAGCAGTTCCATTCCATATGTGGGTTCCCGATGTTTATGAAGGCGCACCCACGACAGTTACTGCTTTTATGGCAACGGGTGTTAAGGCTGCCGGGTTTTCAGTCTTAGTGATGTTCTTCGCTCATACATTTGCAGAAGGGGAACGTTTAAAAGATACTCTATCCTTGCTTGCTGCCGCTTCTATGATTATCGGTAATGTCATTGCAATTTCTCAGACGAATATTAAAAGAATGTTAGCGTATTCGAGTATAGCTCACGCGGGCTATATGTTAGTCGGTTTAGCTGCAGCAAATGAACTTGGCAGAAGCGGAATCCTCTTTTATTTATCAGCATACACATTCATGAATTTAGGTGCATTCGGAATTCTCTCCATAATTGAAAAGGAAGAAGATAAAAACCTTACATTCGATGATTATGCGGGACTCTATTCTAAACATCCTTTTCTTGCCGCTATGATGGCAATCTTTATGTTATCGTTAATCGGCATCCCACCATTTGCTGGATTTTTCGGAAAGTATTATATATTCGCCGCCGCAGTAAATGCGAACCTTACTTGGCTTGTTATCATCGGTGTTCTGATGTCAGCAGTTTCAGCATACTACTACTTGCGTCTTGTAGTAGTTATGTATTTTCGTGAGGCTGAATTATCGATACCTGTTACATCGAGTGGTGTATTTAACATGGTTTTCTTTGTTTCGGCAGTAGTGCTATTTGGGTTGGGAGTTTTCCCATCAGTGTTATTAACAATTATAAATAATTTATTTTTATAATGGAGCCAGTCGTAACACGAAATGAGATGCGTGAGTGCGACCGCGTTGCGATTGAAGATTTCGGAATTCCGTCTATCGTTTTAATGGAGAATGCCGGTCGAAGCGTCGTCGAGGAAATTGAGAAAAAATATGGAGCATTAGACGGAAAAAGATTTTTAATTTTTTGCGGTAAGGGAAATAATGGAGGAGACGGATTAGTGGTGGCACGCCATCTTTACAATCGTGGGTCTCAAGTCAATTTAATTCTTTTAGATAAACCATCCGATTTTAAGGGGGATGGCCTAATAAATTATAAAATTTGTAAGAGTATTGCTCAAAAAGGAAAATCTCGAAATCCTTTAGTTATCAGGGAATTTCAGAATATTAAAACTTTGAAGAAGATAGATAACCTTGATTTTATAGTAGATGCGATCTTTGGAACTGGTTTTACAGGAATAGTAGATCCAAAAGTAAAGGAAGTGGTCGATTTTATTAACTCTGTGAATGTTCCAAAAATCGCAATCGATATCCCATCGGGTGTAAATGCAGACAACGGAGATGTTGCCAATATTGCAGTGAATTCAGATTTGGTAGTTACGATGGGTTTAAAGAAAATTGGCCTAACATTAGGTAAATCAATAAATTACATTAAAGAATTAAAGGCTGTTGGTATATCTATTCCCCGTTCTGTTACTGACAATTCAAATTTTAGAACTTTTACGATTAGTATAGAAGACATCCGGACAATCATTCCGAAGCGTATAAAGACAGTCCATAAATACAATTTAGGAAAGATATTCGTTTTGGCTGGCTCTAAAGGTTATACGGGAGCAGCAACAATGGCTACCCAATCCGCAATGAGAGTGGGAGCAGGTGCAACAGTGTTAGGAACGCCTTCATCAGTTTATCCAATACTTGCGAAGAAACTAACGGAAGTAATGGTGAATCCCCTCAATGCCACAGAGGATGGGGCTGTCAGCTTAAAAGCGTATCATCAGATCAAAAAGTTCATCGACTGGGCAAGTCATTTAATTATTGGCTGTGGACTTTCTTTGAATGAAGAAACCGAAAAATTAGTCTGGAAAATTTTAATGGAATTTGATAAACCAATGCTGATTGATGCTGATGGGCTGACCATGTTATCCCAAAATTCAAAATTAATCAAAAATCGTTTATCCAAAAACGTCATACTTACTCCTCATAATGGCGAGTTCTCTCGATTAACTGGTTTGAGTATCAATGAAATTGAGAAGGATAAGGTCACCATCGCGCGAAAGTTTGCCAAAGGAAATAAATTAACATTAGTGTTAAAAGGTGCACCAAGTATAACAGCATCAGCTGACGGCAGAGTGATAGTTAACTCGACTGGCAATGCTGGAATGGCAACAGCCGGTTCCGGCGATGTCTTAGCTGGTATAATCGGTGGTTTGTGGGCGCAAGGAATCAATGATTTTGAAGCTGCATATGCGGGAGTGTTTTTACACGGCTTAGCTGGTGATATTGCAAAAGAAAAGTTAGGCGAAAGTAGTATAATGGCTCTCGATATTCAATCACGAATCCCACAAGCAATAAAATTAGTTACACAACAGGGAGCAATTTGAGAAAAAAACAGTATTTTATTTACTACCACTTGCCGCCAATAGCTTGGGCATCAATGATTATTGCCCTTTCATCAATTCCTTCGGCTTACTTACCGAATGTGCAAATGTTTGGTATCGATAAGTTAGTTCATATTATAGTGTTTTGTGTCTTCGGCCTTTTGTTATATCGCTCTTATTCTAATAAGAGTAATATTAATCCGAACTTTTCTAAAGTATATTCTTTTACACTTGTAGGAGTTGTACTCCTCGGTATTTTTACGGAACTGTATCAGGGTTTGATTCCAGGAAGGCGCACCGATATTTACGATTTGATAGCAAACGTTATTGGTGGATTATTTGCAATCGTTATCGTGCGAGTGTATAATAGTTCGAATAAGCGATCAGCTTAATTGGATAAACTAATTAAAGTTCTCTGTTTATGATTACAGATATAATGTTTCTTATCATATTACTTTTACTTTCTGGTTTGTTTGCTGGTTCCGAAATCGTTTTTGTAGTTGCGAACAAATTGAAGTTAGAAGTTAAAGCGAAAAAAAAATATTTGCTTGCCGAACAATCTCTGGCGCTTATCAATAACCCTCAAAAATATTTTACAATTTCCCTCGTAGGGAATAATATTGTTAATGTGGCATATTCCTCACTTGCAGCTCTCATATTAACATATCTATTCAATCTCGATTCTATTGTTATTCTGGTTATCACTGCATGTACAGTATTGGTCTTTGGCGAAATCATCCCCAAAAATTTTTTCAGAGACAATGCCGATGTATACGTTCCCTTCTTTACTGGGTTCTTGTTAATAAGTCACGTAATTTTCTTTCCGTTAATTCTTATTATTACAAAAATATTCAAAATATTTGCAAGTATATTTAACTTGTCGTTGGAACCTGAAAAGTATTCATATTCGAAAGAAGATATATTCCATTTAATAAAAGAAGGGGAACAGGCCGGAATGCTGCGAGATGATTCAGCAACATATTTGAAAAAAACGATGGGACTAAAAGACATCCTGATACGTGAAGTTATGATCCCTCGCATCGAATTAGTCGGAATACAAAAGAATGCACCTATAGAAAATATTTATAAGAAATTTATTGAAACAAATTATTCAAAGCTTGTAGTTTACGAAGAGAATATCGATAATATTGTGGGGGTAATATCCTCAAAAGATTTATTCAAAAATATAGATAAAATAGACTCTATTCTGAAAGAAATATTTTATGTCCCCGAGTCAAAATCGTGTATAGAGCTGTTAGAACAATTTTTTTTAACCGAACAATCTATAGCGGTTGTAGTTGATGAATTCGGTGGAACAGCGGGTATTGTAACGATTGAGGATATTTTAGAAGAAATTATAGGAGAAATAGAAGAATACGGGGATGCAGAACTTTTACTCCAGCAAATGGTAGACGAAAATACATTCATATTCAGTGGTCGAATTGAGATTGATGCTATCAATGAGAACTTCGATATAAAAATTCCTACTGGTAATTATCTTACAATAAGCGGATACGTTTGCGAAGCGATAGGTAGGGTTCCAAAGACAAATGAAGTCGTTACAATAGGTAATTTAAAGATAACAATCCTGAAAGCAACAAGAACAAAAATCGATAAAATGAAATTAGAGGTACATTCCCACAATGCGACTGGAATGGTTTGATTATTCAGAAAAAATTGACTAAATTAGATTAGAAATTTGAATTTTTCGGTACAAAATAAAGATGATAAAGCAAGGTCCGGAGTAATAGAAACGGCGCACGGAATAATAGAAACACCGGTTTTTATGCCTGTTGGAACTCAGGGTTCAGTGAAAGCAATCGAACAGCGTGAGCTTGAAGAAATCGGCGTACAAATTATTTTAGGCAATACTTACCACTTGTATCTAAGACCCGGAACGCAAATTATAAATCAGTTAGGTGGATTGCACGAGTTTATAAACTGGCGTAAACCAATATTAACCGATAGTGGCGGGTATCAGGTTTTTAGTTTGTCGGATTTAAATAAAATTTCGGAAGACGGAGTTACATTTAAGTCGCATCTAGATGGGTCAACCCATTTATTTACGCCGGAAAGTGTAGTTGATATTCAACGGTGTTTAGGTTCAGACATTATGATGGTTTTAGATGAATGTACAACTTATCCGGCTGATTACGAATATGCGAAGAAGTCTATAGAACTCACCCTTAAGTGGGCTGAGAGATGCAAAGTCAGATTTGAAAGTGGATCTCATTTATACAACCACTCGCAAGCTCTTTTTGGTATTGTGCAAGGCAGCATATTTTCTGATTTGCGCGAAAGGTCGGCTAACGATTTAATGGCGTTTGAATTCGATGGCTATGCTATTGGTGGATTATCGGTAGGTGAATCGGCATCAGAGATGTATGCAATGACCGATGTTTGCACAGACGTTTTACCGGCAGAAAAACCACGGTATTTAATGGGTGTAGGAACACCGGAAAATATTTTAGAATCAATCGAACGCGGTGTTGATATGTTCGATTGTGTAATGCCAACACGGAATGGACGTAATGCAATGCTGTTCACTTCGAGAGGTAGTCTGTCTATCAAGAATGCTGTCTTCAAAGATGATAGTACACCAATTGATGACAACTGCGAATGTTATACCTGCAAGAATTTTTCTCGCGCATACGTTAGGCACTTGTTTCAGGCACGAGAGATATTAGCATTACAATTAGCAACGATCCACAATCTTTACTTTTACCAATGGCTGGTTCGTGAAGCAAGAAAAGCTATTATAGATAACCGATATTCAGAGTGGAAATCTGAACAAATAAAAGTTTTAATTAAACAAAAAATCAATATATAAATTCGTCAATTGACGGAAGGAGAAAAAATTGAACATTTTAAATTTAATTGCAATGGCCCCTCAAGGCGGAGGTGATGCCGGTGGTGGAATATTTTCTACAATCATTATGTTTGCACTTATAATTGGTATATTTTATTTTCTAATTATTAGACCACAGCAAAAACGACAAAAGGAAAGACAAAAGCTTCTTGATTCAGTACAAAAGGGGGATAAAGTGATTACATTAGGCGGTGTTCACGGTGTCGTTGAAGGTGTCGAAGAAAAAACGTTATTACTTAAAATTGCAGATAATGTTAAAGTGAAGGTCGAGAGATCAGCAATCTCAACTATCGGTGGAAAAGGTGAATCTGAGGTTCCAAAAATTGGATAGGAATAGGATTAGTGTTTAATAAAATTGATGATGCAATAGAAGATATTCGTAACGGTAGGATAGTTATCGTCGTTGACGATGAAGATCGTGAAGATGAGGGTGATTTTATAGTTGCCGCAGAAAAGTGTACCCCCGAAATAATAAATTTCATGACTAAATTTGGTAGGGGAATTATATGTGCACCGATCACTACGATAAGAGCTAAGGAACTTGGTTTGAATTTAATGGTCGAAAGGAATACTTCTCTCTACGAAACTCCTTTTACTGTTTCTGTAGATTACATTCACGGAACTACAACGGGTGTTTCTGCACACGATAGAACTACAACAATTCTTGCTTTAACTGACCCAAAAGTGATACCGAGCGACTTTGCTCGACCCGGACACGTTTTCCCACTGCGTGGAATCGATGGAGGCGTTCTACGTCGTGCCGGACATACCGAAGCGGTAATTGACCTTTGTAAATTGGCTAACTTATTTCCTGCGGGTGTACTATGCGAAATACTTAACGATAACGGCTCGATGGCACGAGTTCCTGACCTAATTAAAATTGCAGAAAAATATCAACTTAAAATTATTACCATAAAAGATCTAATACAATATCGTATTTCCAGTGAGAAGTTGGTTCATCGTGTTGGGCGCGCTCATCTTCCAACGGTTTACGGGGACTTTGAGATTTATTTGTATCGGAGTGAAACCGATAATAAGGATCATTTAGCATTAGTCAAAGGCAATATTCTGCAGGATCAAACAAATCTCGTGCGTGTTCATTCTGAATGCTTAACCGGGGATGTATTCGGTTCGTTAAGGTGCGATTGCAACGATCAACTTGTTGCGGCGATGAGAAAGGTCGAAGAGAATGGTTCAGGAATCGTGTTGTACATGAGGCAGGAGGGCCGGGGAATTGGTTTAACCAATAAAATTCAAGCTTATAATTTACAGGATGGAGGTTTGGATACTGTCGAAGCCAATGAAAAATTGGGCTTCAAAGCTGATTTGCGCGACTATGGAATAGGCGCACAAATTTTATTAGATTTAGGCATTCGAAGAATGAGATTGATGACAAATAATCCAAAGAAGGTCGTCGGTTTGGAAGGTTACGGTTTGGAAATTGTTGAGAGAATCCCTTTAGAAATAAAACCTCATCAATACAACCAAAAATATTTAAAAACGAAGCGTGATAAACTTGGACATCTTATTTTAATCCAAGATAAATAAATCTTGACTTTATCGAATTAATATTATAGATTAAGACAGAAGTTAACTATAGCCATCACTAATGTTTGTGATGGCTATATTTTTTGTTTTATAGAGAGTAAATTTTTTTTAAGAAGAATCTTTGAGGTATTTATGAATGGTAATAATGGGGTTGTATATTTAACCCGGGTACGTATCGTTGAATTAGAGAACGAATTGCGTGATCTAAAAATTCGAGGTAGAGCCGAAATAGCTACTAAAATAGCTGAAGCACGCGCACACGGTGATTTGAGTGAGAATGCTGAATACGACGCTGCCAAAGAGGCGCAGCAACACCTAGAACATAAAATCGAAAAAATCGAACAAATCCTCTCGCGCTCACGTGTAATTGAAAGTAAGGAATTACCTAACGATAAAATCTACATACTCTCAAAAATTAAACTTCTTGATAAAAAGAACAAGGAAGAAGTAAATTACATATTGGTCTCTCAGGAAGAAGCTGACTTCGAACAAAATAAAATAGCGATTACTTCTCCATTAGGTAAAGGGCTGTTAGGGAAAAAGGTCGGTGATGAAGTGAAGATTAAAGTACCCGCCGGTTTTTTAGAATATAAAATATTAGAAATTAATCGATAACAAAGTGCCTACAAATCTTGAATTGAAAGCTAAAGTAAAATCAATAAATGATATCAAATTATTACTTAATGATATAGGGGCTACTTTTAGTTGTAAAATGGTTCAGGTCGATACATATTTCAATGTCCGCAATGGTCGCCTTAAACTTCGTGAAATTGATGAAAAAGAATCTCAATTAATCTATTACGAACGCAACGAATCAACCACAGAGATGTGGAGTAATTATCTTATAGTTAAAGTTGAAGAAGCAACACGTTTAAAAGAAGTAATGGCAGCGTCGAATGGAATTCGTGCTGTAGTGAAGAAATTGAGAGAACTTTATACTTATGAAAATTGTCGGATTCATATTGACGAAGTTGAGGGATTGGGATCGTTTATAGAATTAGAAGTAATTCATAATGATTCAGGAACCAAGACAAAAGAGTTATACGATATGATGAAAGAAAAACTTTCAGTTGAAATCGAAGAAATTATTAATACATCTTATTCGGATATTTTTTGAAAATCTTGATTTTTAGTAGACAGACTAATATATTTAAGGTGAAAAAGTGTGAAAAGGCAAATATTGCACTTGCAAAAAGAAGATAAGTTTTGTATATTACCGCTGTTAATTTGCGGGAATAGCTCAGTTGGTAGAGCGTCACCTTGCCAAGGTGAATGTCGCGGGTTCAAGTCCCGTTTCCCGCTCGAGGTGACCATACGTGGTTACCTTGACCCGGAAAATCAGGGTCTTGATTTATAACTTCCTAGTTATTTACCCCGCCGCCCCCAAATCCCACCAGGTGGCGGGGTTTTTATTTGGAAGAAAATCAGAAAACGGCGCCGTACCCAAGTGGTAAGGGAGAGGTCTGCAAAACCTTAATTCGACGGTTCGAGTCCGCCCGGCGCCTCAATACAAATGCTATAAGGCATTTGGAAAATAACCGAATAATAAGTGTTTCGCCGGGGTGGCGGAACTGGTAGACGCACAGGACTTAAAATCCTGCGGGCCGTAAGGTCCATGTCGGTTCGATTCCGATCCCCGGCACTCTCATTCGGGCTCTTAGCTCAGTTGGTTAGAGCGCTACCTTGACATGGTAGAGGTCATAGGTTCGAGTCCTATAGGGCCCACAAATAATGTCAACGATTAAAATAATATTTCCTGATAATAGCTTCAGAGAATTCGAATCCGAAATAACCGGTTTTCAAATTGCTGAGTCTATCAGTAAAAAACTTGCTGCCGAGTCTCTCGCCATCGAAGTCGATGGTGAAGTATGGGATATGTCGCGCCCAATTTACCAAGATGCAAAAGTAAAGATATTGAAATGGCAAGATGATGAGGGGAAAAATATTTACTGGCATAGTTCAGCACATTTAATGGCTGAAGCGATTGAAGAAATTTTTCCCGGCACTAAATTTGGAATCGGTCCATCCATCGAAAACGGTTTCTACTATGATATAGATATGGGCGAGCATACAATAACTATTGACGATCTTACTAAAATTGAAAGTAAGATGACTGAGTATATCCAGCACGATTTTCCTTATATCAGACAAGAATTGGCATGGCAAGAAGCTTATGACTACTTCAAACAAAAAGGTGATGACTATAAGTTAGAACTTTTAGAGGATCATAAAAACGAAAAAATTTCTATATACAAAGTTGGTAAATTTACCGACCTGTGTTATGGACCTCACGTTCCTTCGACAGGAAGAATAAAATTTATTAAACTTCTCAGTGTCGCAGGTGCATATTGGCGGGGTAGTGAAAAAAATAAAATGCTCCAACGGATATATGGAATTTCATTTCCTTCAAAAAAAGAGTTAGACGAATACCTATTTAGAGTTGAAGAAGCAAAACGTCGAGACCACCGCAAATTAGGTACTGAGTTAGAAATATTTTTGTTAACTCCCAAAGTAGGTGGTGGACTTCCGCTTTGGTTGCCCAAAGGGACTATACTAAGAGAAACTTTAGAGAATTTCCTCAAACAAGAACAGAAAAAACGTGGTTATTTGGGTGTCGTCACTCCTCATATCGGAAACCTTAATCTTTATAAGACAAGCGGTCATTATCCATATTACTCAGATAGCCAGTTCAGTCCAATTAAAGTGGAAGACGAAGAATATTTACTAAAACCAATGAACTGTCCCCATCACTTTCAGATATATGCTTCAAAACCGCATAGTTACCGCGACCTTCCAATACGGTTATCAGAGTTTGGCACGGTTTATCGTTATGAGCAATCGGGCGAATTGAACGGTTTAACCCGCGTCCGTAGTTTTACTGTGGATGATGCACATATGTTTGTTCGTCAGGATCAACTGAAAGCTGAAGTTTGCGATGTTATTGATCTAATTCAGCTTGTCTTTAACACACTTGGTTTCAAAGATTTTACAACGCGTTTATCATTCAGAGATCCTCTCAACAAAGAAAAATACGGCGGTGCTGATGAATTATGGGAACGTGCTGAGAGAGAAATCTTAGAAGCGGCTGAAGAGATGAAATTAAATTACAAAGTTGCTATAGGCGAAGCTGCTTTTTATGGACCTAAAATAGATTTTTTAGTGAAAGATGTTTTAGGTCGCACTTGGCAATTAGGCACGGTCCAAGTAGATTATGTAATGCCTGAACGGTTTAATTTAGAATATGCAGGAAGCGATGGTCAAAAGCATCGTCCGGTTGTAATTCATAGAGCGCCGTTTGGTAGCTTAGAAAGATTCATTGGCGTTCTGATCGAACATTATGCCGGCGAGTTTCCATTATGGCTCTCACCAGTTCAAGTTGTTGTCATACCCATTACAGATTCTCAGAATGAGTATGCTGCTTCCATTGTCGCACAGTTAAAGAATGCGTTGATTCGAACCGAATTAGATAGTCGTAATGAAAAAATTAATTACAAGATTCGAGACTACGAATTGAAAAAAGTCCCGTATATGTTGATTGTTGGTGATAAAGAAAAGAATTCCAATACTGTCTCAGTACGTCGCCATAAGAAAGGCGATTTGGGTTCGCAGCCATTGTGTGAATTTATTAAATCGGTAACTAAAGAGATAGAATTTAAAAAAATAACATCATAGGAGATAAAATATCAAGGATCAAAATACGCCGCGCATAAACGAACAGATTCGTGTTCCTAAAATACGTCTCATAGACGAAACAGGTCAACAACTCGGAATCGTGTCACCTCAAGAAGGGCTTAGATATGCAATGGATAGAGGGCTTGACTTGATCGAAATAGTACCGAACGCAACCCCGCCAGTCTGTAAGTTAATGGATGTTGGGAAGTATAAATATGAGTTGACTAAGAAAGAAAAAATTCAGCGTAAACATCAACAAGTAGTGGTGATGAAGGAAATAAGGTTTCACCCAAACACAGATGTGCACGATTTCGAATTCAAAGCGCGGCACGCAAAGGCTTTTTTAGAAGCCGGTAACAAAGTAAAAGCTACAGTAGTTTTTAAAGGACGTGAGATAACATACAAAGAACATGGCGAAGAACTTTTAACACGGTTAGCAGAAAAGGTTGCAGAAGTTGGTAAAATTGAACAACCAGCAAAATTAGAAGGTAAACATATGATTATGATTCTAACAGCAGATAAAGCAACTAAGAAAAAGTCTTCTACAAAACCTAAAACTGAAGAAACTAAGTAACCATAATAACAGAGGTAGATAATGCCAAAAATGAAATCCGATTCCAGTGCAAAAAAACGTTTTAAAATCACAGGTACCGGAAAAGTAAAACGTAGAAAAGCTTACAAAAGTCACATACTAACTTCAAAAACAAAAAAACGGAAACGTAAGTTAGGTAAAGCTACGTTAGTTTCATCGCAAGAAACAAAACGTATTAAAATGCTTTTACAAAACTAATTTTTAAATAACAGCGTCTATATATTAAACGCATAAATATAAACAATACACTGAAAGGAGCAAAGAGCAACTATGCCACGTTCGCAAAACAAAGTTGCCTCCCATCGCCGTCGCAAACGGATTCTTTCCCGTGCGAAAGGTTATTGGGGTGCGAGAAGTAAAGTCCTTACGGTAGCAAAGCATCATGTTGACAAAGCAGGTCAACATGCTTACCGTGATAGGCGTTTAAAAAAGAGAGAGTTTCGTCAACTGTGGATCACTCGTATCAATGCGGCAGCCCGCATACACGGAACTACGTACTCACGATTGATTGATGGGCTTAACAAGAATAAGATAGAAATCAATCGAAAACTTTTAGCAGATATGGCAGCGAGAAACCCAGAGGCTTTTGCAGAAGTTGTCAAATTTGCAACTGCATAAAAATATCTTCCCATTCTCAACATTTCGTTAAAACGGAAATATTCTACACATAGTAGAAATGAAAGTGGGAAGATATTATTTTTAATAACCCGGAATTTCGATGAAAGAAAAAATTGAAGAACTGAAAAGATTAGCCGAGGTAGAAATTGCTGATTGTAAATCGTTAAACGACCTCGAATCGTTTCGAATCAAATATTTAGCACGCAAAGGTTCGATTGCCGAATATTTTGATGCTTTGAAAAACTTATCTCCCGAAGAACGCCCCACCGTAGGTAAATTGCTAAATGAACTCAGGTCGAATACGCAAAGACTTTTCGACGAGAAAAAAAAACTGTTAGAATTGTCTGTTAGTATTGAAACTGAAATCATTGACATTACACTTCCGGGTAGGCGAAGTTGGATCGGTTCGCTTCACCCAATCACTCAAACTCTAAATGAGATCAAAAATATATTTTTTAGGATGGGCTTCGACGTTATTATTGGGCCTGAAATCGAAGACGAATACCATAATTTTGAAGCGCTTAATTTTCCACGCGACCATCCTGCTCGCGATATGCAAGATACTTTTTTCATCACTGATAATGTGCTTTTACGGACGCACACATCACCCGTTCAGATTCGCGTAATGGAAAATGAGAAGCCCCCCGTCAGAGTTATTGTACCAGGAAGAGTTTATCGGAACGAGGCAATAAGCGCCCGCAGCTATTGTTTGTTCCATCAAGTCGAAGGGCTATATGTTGACAAAGGGGTTACGTTTAGCGAATTAAAAGGGACACTCGTAGCATTCGCTAATCAATTTTATGGTAGTTCTATTAAATTTCGATTTAGGCCGAGCTATTTTCCTTTCACCGAACCTAGTGCTGAAATGGATATAACTTGCTTTTTATGCAATGGGAAAGGTTGTAGAGTGTGTAAGCAAACCGGTTGGTTGGAAATTTTGGGCTGTGGAATGGTTGATCCGAATGTTTACAAATTTGTCGGTTACAGTCCAGAAAAACTAAGTGGATATGCCTTTGGTATGGGCATTGAACGAATAGCGATGCTCCGTTATGGTATAGACGATATCAGAATTCTATTCGACAACGATGTTCGATTCCTAAAACAATTTTAAACTGCAAAAATGAAAATCTCATTAAAATGGTTATCTCAATACGTACAAATTAATCTTCTACCTAGTGAATTAGCAGAAAAACTGACTAATGTAGGTTTAGAAGTCGAAAATATAGAATACCTCAGTGAGAAATACAACAATTTTGTCATCGGCAGAGTGCTTAGTGTCAATAAACATCCAAACGCAGATAAACTAACTGTTTGTGAAGTGGATATTTCATCACAAACACTTAATATCGTCTGTGGTGCTCCGAATGTCGCGAAAGGACAACGAGTCGTAGTTGGGCTTAATGGAGCGACAATCCCTAAAAATCAACACGACCCTGAGGCAAAACCGTTTATTCTAACTAAAGTCAAAATACGCGGTGTAGAATCTGACGGTATGATTTGCTCTGAGTATGAACTAGATATAGGTGAAAACAGAGACGGTATTCATATTTTGGGAAATGATGCACAGATAGGTCAACCGTTTGCTGAATATTTGGGTTTGAACGATATTATTTTCGAAGTGGGCATTACACCCAACCGTCCAGATTGTTTGAGCCATATCGGAATTGCTCGTGAAGTTGCTGCTTTATTGAAAAAGCGATTGATGCTACCATCGATTAAGTTTAAAGAAGATAAGGCGCTCGTTTCGAAAAACGCTAAAGTAATAATTAAAGACACAATAAATTGTCCTCGATACTCGGCGCGTGTGATAAAAGATTTAAAAATCGCAACGTCACCAAAATGGCTTCAGAACAGATTATTGTCAATTGGTATTCGGCCTATAAATAATGTAGTCGATGTAACTAATTATGTACTAATGGAAACAGGCCATCCGCTTCATGCATTTGATTATGATAAGTTATCACATCGTACTATCATTGTTCGCACTGCATCAGACGCAGAGTACTTTACAACACTCGATGGAAAAGGAAGAGAGTTAAAGGAGAATTCACTCTTGATCTGTGATGCAGAAAAGCCTATAGCAATTGCTGGTGTCATGGGTGGTTTAAATTCAGAAATAACTGAATCGACTCAGAATATCTTAATTGAAAGCGCATATTTCAATCCGAGTAATATTAGAAGGTCTTCCAAATATCTTGGTATAAGTACTTATGCTTCACAACGATTCGAGAGGGGAGCAGACCCGAATATTACGATATATGCACTAAACCGATGTACGCAAATGATTTCTGAAATTGCCGGAGGAAAAATCTTAAAAGGTGTCATCGATATTTATCCTAAAAAAAATAGACCCTCAAAAATTGAAATCAAATTGTCGCAGGTTAATTCTATTTTAGGGACTAACTTATCATCAAAAGATGTAATAAATTTATTAGACAGAATTGGAATTCGACTCAAAAAAATATTGAAGAAAAAGGATAAGAAGTATACTTTAACGTTTGAAGTGCCTACGTTTAGACCTGATATCGAAAGGGAGGTAGATATTATCGAAGAAGTTGCTCGCTTGTACGGCTACGATAGAATCGTAACGAAAACAAGCTCTCACATACAATTAACTTCACGACCTCCTAAAATTGAATTTAACGATGAGTTGAGACAATTGTTAGTGGGACGTGGTTTCAACGAAGTGATCACGAACAGTCTGCAGAGTCAAGAAGTAGCATCATTTACCGGTGAAAATGTAGTAATATTGAAAAATCCTCTGAGTCGTGAGATGAGCGCAATGCGGACAAGTCTTATTCCATCAATGTTGGAAATAGTCAGAAACAATATTAATTATCAAGAAAAGAATTTAAATCTTTTTGAAATCGGAAAAGTTTACTCTTTGGTAGATGATTCGAAAATATCAACATTGGTAGCAGGTTATTTGGAAGAGGAAAGGTTGATACTAATTAAATGCGGCAAGGCAGATTTCCCGAATTGGTCGGTTACTGAACGAAAAACTGATATATTTGATATAAAAGGAGTAATTGAAGATATTTTATTGAAGATTTTACTTGACAAATATAAATTTATTCCATATCATGCTACTAAAGCTTTAGTTGATTCGGCTATTTCTATAGAAATCAAAAGCATTGAAGTAGGTTATTTAGGAAAAATTAATAACAAAATACTAAAAAAGTATAACATAGAACAAGATGTATTTGTAGCCGAACTCAGTATCGATAGATTAAAGCAGTTTATTCAACCGGTTAAAAAGTTTAAACCGTTGCCAACGTATCCGTCGGTGATTCGTGACTTGGCGTTCGTAGTTGATGTGAGTGTAACTATTGCAGAATTACAAGAAACGATTAAATTGTTAAGTGGTCACCTTGTTAAATCTGTAGAAGTGTTTGATTTTTATACAGGAAACCAAATAGAAAAAAATAAAAAGAGTTGTGCTTTCACACTTCAATTTTTATCTGAACTAAAAACATTAACCGATGAAGAAGTTGAGTCTGTGATTAGTAAAATTGTTAATGGATTAAACATTAAATACGGTGCAGTAATACGTAAATAATAAGCTTAGGAGTTCACTTGGATTACCAACATCTTAGTACAAACAATAAAGATAACATCGAAGGCAAAGATATAGAAGCCGAGATAAAAAACCTTTGGGAAAAAATTCGAAAGGCATCCGAAATTATCTTTGTAATCAAAGAAGAAAATAAGGTACTAAAATTTGAGAACCAAGACCTGCGGCAAAAGTATCAAGAAACTCAAATCGTATCAGGTAGTAGGGAAAAGGAGATTGCGCAACTTCGGGCTGAATTTGCAAGGATAGCCAGCGCAGGCGAGAATTCATTTTCTCCGCAAGAAAAAGAAGTACTAAAAAAACGAATTAGCGATCTGATTACAAAAATCAACTCGCATATATAAATAAATTATCGACTATGAGAACGGAATCAGGCATTGATGATGAGAATAAAAATTTTCTAGATTAAAGGAAAAGGTATGGCATCAGAAGGAAAAAGTATAAGAGTTAAAATATTCGGGACAGAATACCCGCTTCGAGGTGAGAGCGATGATTTGACCAAAAAAGTCGCAAGTTATGTTGACGAGATGATAAATAGTATACATAATAAAATTCCAGAACAACCACCTTTAACAGTAGCTGTATTGTCTGCCTTAAACATCACCGAGGACTTATTTAAGGAACGTGAAAATAACCAAAAAGTGTTAACACACGCACATTCTGAAATCAACAAAATGAATGAATACCTTGACAAGATATTTGAGTAATGTTATCTTAACTCCAGAAAAAATCGTCATCTATGTTGTTCTTTTAAATAAAAAAAATATTTTTTAAGCCACACCGTCAATCATAGTCAACTTTATTAAAGAACCTGACAAGTAACATTAATAGGGAACTTGACTCAGGAACGTCGTATTACAGGCCTCAACTCTTATGGGTTAGCATTAGAGTAATTTCTAAGATGCTGCAGTGGAAGTAAGAAACGTTCTGGCAGGCACCCACTGTATATGAAAGAGGTTCTTTCAATACCATTGATCTATTGTTGCGTGTGGCTTTTTTTATTTAATTAATGAAAATTATTAGTATTCTTGGAGGTTATATGTTTGATTTTGATATATACATACTTATTCCGATGGTTGTTTTAATTACCGGTTTGACTTTCTTCTTAGGTTGGTTCTTTAACAGCAGAAGTGGTCGCAATAAAATTTTAAGCGCCGAAGATCGTGCTAAGCAAATTATTCAAAACGCCGAGAAGGAAGCAGCTACAATAAAAAAAGAAAAACTGATTGAAATAAAAGACGAGTGGTATAAAAAGAAACAGGACTACGATAACGAAGTAAATCAGAAGCGCAATAAATTAATAGCATATGAAAAACAACTTAA
>JBBINX010000042.1:0-18803 GCA_037443685.1 Ignavibacteriales bacterium | reverse complement strand
CGAAAACTTGTACTCCTTTATGGCTGGCATTCACAATTTCATCTTCCGTTGAAACAAACCCAATAATACTATGTCCTAAAGCCGGATATTTCTGTATCCTTTCGTACAATTCGATCGCTTTTTTATTCCACCCAACAATAACAGTATTGTGTAATCCGATACCGCGTAATAGCAGACTCCGTTGGAATGTATGATAAAGTAATCTGCCGGTAGAAGTACAACCCAAAAGTAAAAACCAATATATTAATATCAGAAAGCGTGAGTGCATGGGCGAGCCAACGCTGCGATCGTCCATGAATATTATGAAGAACAAGAATAAGGTTCCAAAAACAGAAGCCTTTGCGAGAGCAATCAATTCATCGAGGCGGGATTGTGCGTACCAAGGGCGGTACAATCCAAAGAAGAATAAAACTATTAGCCAATATACCCAAATGATAATCATTGGTAGCCATAAATCAGGTTCGATGGCATAGGATACCCAGCCACTCCGAATTCGAAACAAATAATAAGCGAACCATGCTAAATTAATAGCAAAGAAGTCTATCAATAATAAAAAGTATTTTTCTTTTGAAAATCTACCTGGCATAATTAGTATTAAGATAAAAGAATATCATAAAGTTTACAAGTTGGCTATAACTTCCTTATAATAAAATTCCAATTGTGTGGCAATCATTTGCGAATCATATAGTGAACGAACGATATTCATCGCATTTTCAGATAGACGACGGTGGAGTACATCATCCATAAGTATAGCTATAACAGCATTGGCAAAATCATTTGCTGAATCAGCAACCAGCAAATCAGTCCCATCCTTAAGAAGTAGACCTTCCACACCTATAGATGTTGCAACCACAGGCACTCCGAGTGCGATAGGTTCCAAGATTTTATTGAGTGTACCCGCTCCAAAACGGATTGGTGCGATAGCGACCCTGCTGCGAATATAATAGTCTCTGATGTCAGGAACAAAACCTGTAATAATAATATTGTTCTGAGCAAGCTTACATACTTTTTGGGGTGGATTTTTTCCAACTATATATAAATTAACATTCGGAAGTTTTTGTTCGATTAGTGGAAAGATATCTTTTACGAAATAAAATATACCGTCCGCGTTTGGGAAGTACGACATATTTCCTGTAAAGATTATACTAAATGGTGAGGGTTTAATTTCATTATTATTTTTATTAAAATATTTTAAATCAATTCCATTATATAAGACATCAATTTTAGCTTTGGTCGCGTGTTGCAAAAGGAATTCTCTATCCACAGAGGAACAGACAAGGCATTTCTCAAACACCTCTAAATATTTTTCATACTTTTTGAGGCGAGCAAGTTCTATGCGCAGTAGAAATTTGTAAAGTATTCGCTTATTTACATTTAGAAATCGTTCAAAATATAGAGAACCTGCATCTGTAAGATCTAAAATACGAGGGATTCCACCGGAATAATTTTTTACATATTGGGCCATCCTGAGCAGGTGAACATGAATAATATCGAAATGTTTTGATTTTAGTTGGTTATTGATTTGTGACTTGAATTTGGCAGAAGAATAGTATGCTACTTGAAAAGGTGTATATGAAAAAATATTATAAAAACAGTTTAGAACAGACTTCCAGGTTGGGTGGTATATTACTTCTACTTCCGAACAATATTCTCTGAGTTTTGGAACATGTTGTACTTCATCCTTAGAAGCAAAAAATGAGATCAGAGTAATATCATGTCCATTTTTTGACAACTGCTTGATTTGGTTGAAGATTCGAAGCTTATCTCCCTGAAAAGGTGGATAAGGAAGACGAGATGTGAGGAATAGAATTTTCATTTTTTAAATTTTATTACTGATACCCAAGCGTATTTTTTTAGATATGGAATTACTTTAAATAAAAAGCTATCGATATAGGAAAAAAGTTTCTGAGTAATACGGAATAATTTTTCGTTTTTCAAACCATAATACCAAAAAAAAGAAACAAGAGATAAAAGATAAAATTCATCATGTTCCCAAGAAGAAAAATGTTTCGCAATTGATTCTAATTGTTCGAATCTAAGGGGCCGTTCAGTAGGGGTGCGCCGATGTGGTGTAAACCGTCGAAATGTGTTTAGGATCGGATTATAGTCTAATGGTTCTAAAAAAACAGCAAATCCATCTGGTTTAAGAAGACGAGTTAATTGCTCGTTTGTAATATCAAGATTTAAATGATGGAGAATAGAATGACCATAAATGATATCAAATGAATGATCAGGAAAAGAAATTTCTTCACCGCTCATGTGGAGAGCTTTAATTTTGTGTTTCACGCCATTCTGAGTAGCTCGCTGTTTCGTCAGTTCAATCATTTCGCCGGAGATGTCGATGCAAGTAACGAATGCCCCTGCCTTAGCAAACCTCACGGAGACTAATCCTTCGCCACAACCTATCTCTAAAATTCGTTTGTTCTTAAGTGTTCCTAAAGCAACCCAACAATATTCATCTGCTTGTTCAAGTGCCCCAAATTTATAGAAGTCATCTACACCTTTAATTGCTTTTTCGTCATGAAATTTCTCTTCGATTTTATGGCGTGATTTTAGATCTTTTTGATTTATATTATTTTGTAACATCTATTTGAGATTTTTTTTTTCAGATATGAAATATTCAAAAATAACAATGAATAATACTATATTTGCCATAAAATCCAGGCGTGTCAAGGGATTCGACAATAATGACATTCCAATAAGAACTAAGCCAAGCGAATAATAGATTACCCATTTTAACTCCACGGTTATACGCATCCTGTAATAAAAGTATGCGATAACGAAACCAGTCAAAAAAGGGAATACTAGGACACCCAATATTCCGAAATCATTGTAATACGTCCAATGAAAAGGGTATGTATTATAACCGCTGTTTAGGAAGGGGAGTCTTATTATATTAAAATATTTCTCTAACCAATGTTTTAAACCGGTCAGGGCTAGCATCCAATCGATAGTAAAGTACCCATAAGTAAATTTTTCAAGTTTCTCGGAAGCCCTTGCATAGTTTTCGAGGTTCATTGTTATATATAAATAAGGTTCGCTGAAAATGGCATATTCGACTGAATATTTCATCTTCGAAAATGCGTGAATATAATTTTGAACATACTGGCTGAGACGAATAGATTGGATGTAACCTAAGAATGAAAAAAAAGCAACTGACCCTATGAATATATTTTTAAGGTTGATTTTGTTAGTTGCGAAGTACAATATTCCTAATATACATATGCCGATTATGAAAAAATTATATCTTTGGAGAAGGAAAAAGAAACTTACTGTTGTGAGAATAAAAATGGTAGTTGTAAAAATTTTTTTTGAAACCGATTTTGGAGCAAGAACAAGATACACCGTTGATATTACGAGTATTGTGATCATCATATTTACGATCAGATGAAATCCAAAAATGCCGAAATCTATACGTGCCCATTCAATCCTCGCGCTGAAAATTGGTAGATAGCCTTCGATTATCATCTCAGCGATGTAGCAAATAGAATATGCGATGAATAGGGTTACTGCAATACGAAACAAATTGTTATAATCTAATGGTTGTCTCTGGATCTTTTTTCTGATCGTTTGAATAGCAAATAGTGGTTTATTAAGATTTATAACGTAAACAGTGAATGTTCCCAACAAGAATGAGAATAACCCGACTAAAAGAGCTATCCAACCGAATAAGGTCCATTCATGCTGATAACTACTCAGTTTTAGATTTGCTAAACCAATCGCAGATGACCATACAATGATAAAAACACGGCTTGGCGAAAGGGGGTCAAATTTTTTGTGTATACTTGATATAATCAAAATTACCGTTACTAAAAATAATATTGTTGACAAAACATTCATAGAATTAACTTATAATTCCGTCTTTTATTCCATTCCAAATTGCTTTAACATGTTTTGTTGGAAATTGTTTCAAAGAATTTCTACCCAAAATAATTACAAATGTTTTTGTTACTGCAATTAATAAGGAGAATATAATGACATAGGTCCTGTATAAAATATGTTCGTCTTTAAAAACCCAAATCCGATTTCTTGTATGGTAATAAAGATAAGTTAGTGTGTAGTTTGTCCATTTTGTCCCGCCGCCGCTTTTATGGTGTATTACTGAAGAAGGAACATATGCTAATAAATATTTATTCGATATTCTGCGAGAAAATTCTAAATCTTCAAAATATAAAAAGTATTTTTCATCAAACATTCCAAATTCATTAATTATTTTACTTGGAATTAACATCATAGTGCCTGATATAAAAGTGACTTTACTAAAACCATATCTATATGTATTGTTAGGTCCTATTAATTCATTTGAATTTCCGTTGATTCCAGAGCAGAAAATTCTACTAAACTTTCCACAAGCACCATAAATTCGATTTGGATTTTCGTAATGAAGTACTTTTCCAGTAACTAATCCTATCTGACTATTATTTTCAACTGTATCGATAAGAGGTACTAAAAAATCCGGTTGAACAATAGTATCGTTGTTTAGTACTAAGATATATTTATAATTATTTTTAACAGCATATTTAATGCCGACATTATTTCCACCAGCGTATCCACGATTGTCATTGAGTCGGATAATAGATAGATTTATATCGTATTTTAATAAATGATCGTAGCTGTCATCTTTTGATCCATTTTCGACAATCACTATATCTAGATTAGGATATCTGACATTTTTCAAAGATTCGATACATTCAATTGTATCATTTGCTGTGTTCCAATTTAAAATTATAATACAGACCGAAGGTAAAGTGTCAGGTGTTTTATTAATTATATTATTAGAAATATTATGACTTAAATTATCCATTTAAAAAATACTTAATGCATTTTAATAACAATCAGAAAATATATATTAATATTTTGACGGCTATTGTTGTCATTCCTTCGTTAATTGGTGTATAATATTTATAATTTTATCTACTACTTCTTTTTCTAAGTCAGCATATAAAGGAAGGCATAATATTCTATTTGAGATATCGGTAGCAACTTGTAGATTATATTTCTTAACTAAATCTATTCCTTCTTTTTTAAAATAGTCAGAATGTACGGTTAGGGGGTAAAAATATTTTCTCGACTTAATTCCGTTTTTCATCAGTTCCGAGTAAATCTCATCTCTTTTCTCCATACTCTTAAAACAAACCGGCATATAACTGTAGTTATACAGGGATGCTATTACCTTTTGGAATTTGAGATTTTCGTTATTGGTCAATCCTTTTTTATAATGTTCATAGAGGATTTTTCTTTGCTGAATTTTTTCATTAAGTGTCTCAAGGTTACAAAGTCCCATAACAGCCTGAATTTCATTCATTTTAGCATTCGTGCCTGGGAGTATAACTTCTTCCTCAGATTTAATCCCGCTGTTTCTCAACAGTTTTAGTTTGTCATATAAATCTTTATCTTTTACAACGATTGCCCCACCTTCAATTGTGTGAAAGACTTTTGTTGCATGAAAACTTAATGTAGATATATCTCCATAATTTAACATAGGCTGGTTTTTATATTCTACACCAAAAGCATGGGCAGCATCATAAATTAGTTTTAGATTATATTTATGAGCGACTTTTTGAAGTTCTTCGACATAACATGGATTACCATAAACATGCACTGCAAGTATTGCACTGGTTTTATCTGTGATCTTTCTTTCTACATCTTTTGGGTCAACATTAAATGTTCCAGGATCGATATCGGCAAATACAGGTTTCATTCCTTCCCATATTATCACATTAGTAGTTGCTGCAAAAGTAAATGGAGTTGTAATGACTTCTCCTTCAAGGTCAAGTACTTTCAGAGCAAGGTGAATCGCAGCAGTACCATTAGAAATAAGCAATAAATTTTTGACTTTCAAATATTCTTCTAACTTTTTTTCTAATAATTGTACAAACTCGCCATTATTTGTCAGCCATCTACTCTCCCATATTTTTTCAAGATATTGAATATATTTTTCGAGTGGGGGGATATCTGATTTGGTTACTGTTATCATGATTTTATGGTTTCCATATTGGTAAATTTATTATCTATATCTTCTTTATTGGGAATGACTTGCAAACTTTCATATTAACTCATTCCAACTAGATTCGTCTAAGTTTCTAATTGGTTTTGCTGGAACTCCGACTGCCAAAACATTATCAGGAATATCTTTTGTTACTACAGCACCTGCACCGATAAACGAACACTGCCCGATAGTTATTTTATTAATAATTTTAACGCCAACGCTGATCCAACATCCATTGCCAATTATTACATTTCCAGGTATGTTAACACCTGGACCTACACTAACAAAATCACCAATTGTGCTATCGTGGTTGATTGTAGTACCAATATTAATAATTGAGTGTCGTCCGATTTTTATGTCACACGTTAAAATAACTCCGGGATAAATAATGCACCCTTTATTAATATTTACAGAATCGCCCACGATTGCTGAAGGATGTATCAGGGTATCAAACTTAAAACCTTTCTTTTCAATTTCTTCGATCCAACGTTTTCTTTTTGGAGAGCCCATTGCTCCGATGAAAATAGAATCTTTAGGTAAAGTAGCAATACTTGATGCATCGAATATACTTTTACCCTGGATTTTTATTTCTTTTTTCTTACAATTTTCTTCAATAAAACCACCAACCTCTTCGAATCTTCCTGCATTTTTATAGAAGTTTAAGGTTTCTCTCGCTGTCGCACCGGCACCTAATATATATATCATTATTTTATTCCTCTCTGAGATCCTTCTAAAAAATGTTTTCCTACAACTCTGTTAAGAAATCCTATCCTTACTCCAGCCTCTTTCATTCTTCCCCAAAGATGCCAATCAGCGGCTGTTCCTGTCTGCCAAGCGTTAATGTCATATTTAAAGAAATTTAATTTTTTATGGTATAAAACTCCAAGATGACAGATCCGTTCATATTTAAGTGGATACGATCCTACGTTTATCCATTTTCCATTTTCTCTTTCCATTTGAACTATACCATAGACCATCTCATAATTATTCTCTAACGCATAATTTAATAAAACTTCCAAATGATCATCTGAAAATTCATCGTCGTCATCCAACGGAGCCATCCAATCACCGGAGCATAATTCGATAGCTTTATTTAATGGAGCCACACCGGCAACCATCCATCGATCCATAGGATTTGATGGGTATTCGCCTCTCTTTGGTAAATTATAAAATTTTATTCTCTCATCATTAAATTTATTAATCAATTCTTCTGTATTGTCTGTACAATTGTCGCCCACTACTATAATCTCAAAATTTTGATAAGTTTGTCTTAGCACGGAAGGTATAGTACGTTCGGTTAAAATTTTTGCACGATTATATGTGGGAATACGAACGGAGATTAAAGGATTTTCATTCTCAATCTTATTTCCACTATTAACCCTAACTTCATCTAATAGTTTTCGATTCTTTTTTCGTTCGTTCCGGTTTTTTATATAAGAGTTATAGCGTATAAATCTCCAAATCTTTTGAATTTTAAAATATACAGCTCTAGTAAAATAGTACATATTCATACTTTAACGTCCACCTGTTTATTATTAATAATTTTCATAAATAGGGCATGATCTTCTTTTGAAAAAGTCTTCAATAGGATTAGAGATGCGAAGTAAATTAGGATAGATATACTAACTAATAAAAAAATATTTATCTCTGAGAAGTTAAAAATAAATAAACCCATGATTATGCTTGCGATTACTGGCTTTAAAATATATTTATAGTCGAATATTTGATATAGATTTTTTGAAAGAAATTTGTAAAATAATATTAATGCTAATAATGAAGTGATGACAGTCGTAATTGATGCCCCTATTAAACCGAATCTAGGAATAAGTAGTAGGTTAATGACAACATTAAATATCATGCAAATGAAATTAAATTTTAGAACCGTGATTTGTCTATTCATTGATGCCAAAATTGTTCCACTCATAAAAGTTAAAAAAATAATTGGTATAGTCCATATAAGGATCTGCAATGAAACGATTGATTGCACAAAATCACCCCGGTAGATGAATAAAATAATTTTATCAGCAAGGATAGTGGTACCTAATGCAATCGGTATGCCTATAATAAAAAGGTAATGAAGGGACTTTTGGGATGCGACTTTTAAGAAATTTTGAGATGATACAAAAGAACTAGAAAGAACCGGATAAATTGAACCGGCAAATGCAGCAGGAATGAAAAGTAAAACTTCCATCAATTTGTATGATGCACTATACCAACCTGCAACTGTATCGCCTTTTATCATTGAAAGCATAACAATATCAATTCTAAAGGCAACTATATCTACAGCGGCAGATAGGAAAAAGGGCAATGCTTCTTTTATCGTAGGTTTCCAAAAAACAAGGTCGATTTCTAACTTCGGTGTAATAAATTTCCATCTGCATACACAGAATGCGTATCCTAAAGTCAGAAAACTAGCAATAACATTTATATAAGCAAACCAAGCGATATTCAAACTTTGTGTTATTATGACTAATGAACCGACGAGTAGGAGAACACTATTTATAATATTTCCTAATGATCGAAATTCCAACTTCTCATACGCTTGGAAGATGGAATAAAACATATTTGTAAAAGAATTAAAACACACAGATATAGCAATCATATATACAATTTTAATAGTCAGCACCGGATAGCCCATTAAATTGATTACCAACACAATCAATGCATAAGTAATTACTACTAAAATAATTTTTATTACTGCAATATTTCCGAGATATTTCCCAGTTAAAGATTTATCTCTTGCGACTTCTCTTACTGTTAATGTACCCAAGCCCAAATCAGCCAAAACACCTAAAATGCCAGCGAAAGCTAGTGCAAAAGATAGGATCCCGAAACCCTCGGCTCCAAGGTAGCGAACTGTGTACATAATATAGAAGAAGCCTAATATGTAGCTTGTTATTTGAGAAGAAAATAATACCCCTGTATTTTTCGCTATTCTCTGAATTGTGTTCATGGCTACCTAGACGTGCTTTGCATAAAACGTTTTGGGGGGGTACTTGAACATTGAAATTTCATCTATAGACGTGTCTTGATATAAGTGATTGAAATATCATTTTTTTCTACTAAATTTGAAACCAAACCAATCATTTTTGAGTATACTCACCGTGTTTCTGTATTTTGTTGGGTCGGTCTTTTCGATTCGTTTTAAAGCCTCTTTTATAAATACGATAAAGAAAGATAAGAGTGTAGATATAACGAAAGCGAGAAGCGCATATAAGGATACTTTAGGTTTTGCTTTTCTTTCTGGTTTACCTGCGTAATCGAGCACGACTACAGAAGGTGTGCTTCTTCTTTCTTCAACCTTAGATTGTTCGAACAGAGGAGAAATAAATTGTAAAATCTTATATTGTATTTCCAAATCGCGGTAGAGTCTAATGTATTCTGCTCCTAATTCTGGAGCTTGTTTGAATGGAATCAAAATTTTCATTTGATCATCGCCCGTTGTTGTTCCAAAGTTCATTTCGCGGATTTTTTTCTGTAATTCCTGCGCCTCAACTTTTGCTGATGCCACGAGAGGGCTTTCCTCTGAAAGGGTTCGTTTCATAATATTTAATTCAACTTCTTTTAAAGTTAATTTACCAACTATTTCAGCTCCCGCTTTTATCGAGGCTTCAATTTGCTCGGGCATTGCGATTACACCAAATTTCTTTTGGAATGTTTTTAAAGCTAATTCACTCTTTCTAATATCTTCTAAGTTTTGGTTGTATCGCTGTTCAATAAATTCTCTGTTCCCCCGTGCATTCTGTACGTGTAATTCCGAATTGGTTTTATTTAACAACGCTACAAAATAGTTAGCCATATCAGCAGCACGTTGTGGACTTTTATCAAAAATTGATATAGTTAGATTGCCTTCGTCCTGCACTTCAATTTCCATATTCGACATTAGTTCCTTGGCTGTTTTTTCCATTGGGAAAACAGTGATTTCATAAACATTGACTAAGTCGAATTTTCTAATTACCTCGCTTAATACAGTCCCACTTTTTAGAATGGCTGTATATCTATCAGTTTCACTTGGGCCGGTTAATGCTCCTAATTTTTTACCAGGTGCAAAGGTTTTTACGAGTGAAGAAATCCCTTCTGCTCCTGAGAATAAATCGGTTTGCTCAGCCGGGAAAACAGATGCTGTAGCTTTATACCACTTCGGGCTCAACAGAGTGATAATTATCGTTACGAGAGTTATAATAAAGACAAACCAAACTAAAAACTTTCTGTACGTAGTAATAATAGTTAAAAAATCTAGGATGGTACTAGCTAAACTTATTTCGTGTGTATCTTGTTTCATATCTTGCATTATCTTCTCAGTCTTTATTTTGTTAATTGTATAATTACTATCGCCATTCCAATTACTACGCTAAAAATACTTGCGGTTTGGCTCAATACTGTTGTGTAATAAGAAAAGCTCCGTTCGATTTTTTTAGGCACCCAGATGTAATCGCCTTCTCCAACTGTCGTTTCATCGGGATCAAGCCATTGCATTGTTTTACTTTTGATTATTTTTATATCACATTTACGAGCTGCATCTGTTAATCCTCCGCATTTTGAAATATAATAATCTATTGTCCCTGCCTCTGTATATTGTATGTGCCCGGGTTTTAATACTTGACCAAAAATGTACACAGTCCTTTTTACAGATGGTATCTGAATATGGTCTCCGTCCTGCAAAATAATATCTTGTGATTTTTCATTGTGTAAAAAGAGCTTTTCAAAATCAACATTAACTATCTCTTTTTGCAGGCGTAATTCAGTTTCGATTAAATAAATTAAACTATCATCAGGTGAGATGCTGCCGCGCATACTCATTTTCCTCTCCAAATCTATTTCTTTTGGAGAAATCGAGGTTCGGTAAACCTCGGCTGATTTGAGTGATGCAAATTGTGTAAACCCTCCTGTATACTCAATGGCTTCAGAAAGTTTTGTGGAATTTTTTGTAATTGGATATGTACCAGGATGTAATACTTCACCACCTATAAATACACGGAAATCTTCTCTTTGCTCAATCTTACCTTTGACGATGATTCTGTCTCCAGGCTCTAAAGGTATATTCGGCGCTTTTCCATCAATAATGTCGGTATAGGAAAATATTTGGGTTTGTAATTTTGTAGCTGTAATATCGAGTCTGTGTAACTCTATACTGTCTGTTACAGCACGGTGTGTAAAACCGAAAGCAATTTTTATAGCATCGGTTAGATATTCACCCGATACGTATTCATATCTTCCAGGGGCATTTACGTTACCATAAATACCTATTACATTTTTTACTAATTCTGTTGTCGGTACAAATATATGGTCACCTTCACGTAAGTAAGGATTGAACTGATCATCAGTAGTGGCATAATATTTTTTTAAATCTACACGTACGACAGTCCCATCTTTACGTTTTAATGTAATATTTCTTGTTGACATCGAGTGTTGTACCGACTGGTTATTCGCTACTTGAATAGCTTTTTCCGCTCTGTCAGTGGATGATAACACAAACGATCCAGGGAATAAAACATTTCCGGTTACAAGGATAACAATCGGACGGGGACTTATGAGGGATACAGTTACATCGCCTGCAATATATTTCTTCTTCACTTTTGAAATAATGATCTGTTTTGTTTCGGCAAGAGTTTTATCTGAAACTTTCACATCGCCGACAGTCGGTATAATTAATGTGCCTTCTGGTGTTACGGTTAAAATAAAATTAACCGGTGGACTGATCCAGATGTTGACGCTTATTTTATCTGATGGACCAACGTAATATTTTTCGGGATCAACGGTACCTTCCAATGCGGGTCGGTCTGCTTGATCGATAACAAATGGCGGTTGTTTAGCTTTGGTATCTGAATCGAGCATATCAAAAATTGACTTATCTCTTGTCGTCTGGCTGAATAAATTAGGCAAACTGAATATCAAGATTGCAAATATCAGGTTTAGAATTTTGTTCAACTTATCTCTCCTCTCATTATCTATCTATTCTCGTACATCTTTTTATAATATTCTTTATAATCACCGCTAAGTATTCTTTGCCACCAATCTTTGTTATTCAAATACCAATCAATAGTTTCGGTGATGCCTTGCTCGAAAGTGTATCGCGGTTCCCAGCCGAGCTCTCTTTTTATTTTTGAAGCATCTATGGCATATCTCAAATCATGTCCGAGGCGGTCAGTTACAAAAGTTATTAAACTTTCGGGTTTATTTAGTTTTTTGAGTAATAGTTTAACGATATCGATATTCTTCCATTCATTGTTTCCGCCTATGTTATAAACCTCACCAATTTTTCCTTTGTGCAACACAACATCAATAGCCTCACAATGATCATTTACGTGCAGCCAATCGCGTACGTTGGTACCGTTTCCATAGACTGGAAGTGGTTTGTCGTTGAGGGCATTTGCAATCATCAATGGAATTAATTTTTCAGGAAATTGATACGGTCCGTAATTATTTGAACACCGCGTAATAAGAACAGGAGTTCCAAAAGTATGCTTATAAGCTAAAGCAAGTAAGTCAGCCCCAGTTTTGCTTGCTGCGTAAGGACTGTTTGGGTGTAGGGGAGTTGTCTCTGTGAATTTGCCTTCAGGTCCGAGAGAACCGTAGACTTCGTCAGTCGAAACCTGAAAAAATTTTTTAATTCCATTTTCCTTTGTGGCGTCGAGTAATACTTGTGTCCCAAGAACGTTCGTTTCAATAAATACAGCCGCACCCATGATGCTTCTATCGACGTGCGATTCAGCCGCAAAATTTACGATTGTATTTATGTTGTATTTTTTGATAGCGTTTATGACATCTTGTTTATTGCAAATGTCGCCTTTGACAAAATGATACCGAGTATTATTTTCTATATTCTTTAAGTTTTCTAAATTTCCTGCATAGGTAAGTTTATCGAAATTTATGATTGTGTAATCCGGATATTTTTCAATGATGTGATGTATAAAATTGCTACCTATGAAACCAGCCCCACCTGTAACTAAAATCGTCATTTGTTCTCTGTTGTTCGTCATTAGTGGTTAATCTATTTGAAAAATTGTATTTGGGTCGTTCTCGTAGCGAATTTCATCTACTTTTTCGGTTTTACCACTTCCCATGAAGAGACGGTTTGGATAGTTAGTTACCATACCCATAACATCGCCGATATTCTTGTAAGCATGCACCACGCCGGCAGGTATAAGAACTGATTTGGGTTCATTTTCACCAGCAATTATTAGCATCTTGTTCATGTAAGTAGGGGAATTTTTTCTGTTATCCCACAAATAAATTTTGAAAGTTGATGGTCCGATAAATCCGAATAAATCTGCTTGGTCGATGTGTTCGTGCGGTCCCCTAGTGATCTTAGGATATGTCATCGAAATGTACGACATTACAGGGTAGTATATTTCATCAAGATCGTCCTGCCGGAATGTTTCGATTAACCAACCTCTTGAATCAGAAAACTTTTTTAGGTCTTTTACAATCACACCGTCTATTTTAGCTTCTTTAAACATGATTCTTTCTAAAAATTAATAAAATCCTATTAAATTTACGAAAATGAGTTACTAAAGTCAATGTAACTTTGTAACTATAAAAGAGAGAAGCTTGATAGAAAGCTTCATAAAGAAGTATCAATTGGAGGGAATAAGTTTCCTATTTGTTTTTGAATTATGATTGACTGTGGAAAATTTACTAAAATTTTAATACAAAGTCAAACATATTAATTGCAAATGGGGCAAACTGTGATTTTAAATTTTACAATTTGCCCCGATTTGAATTTGAGGGATTTAGTCTGCGAGAACTTCTGCAGTTATTGATGTTAATTCAGCAGGTGTAAATGGTTTCGATATGAAGTTGAAGGCGCCTAACTTTGTTGCCTCTATTGCTGTTTCTATCGAAGCATATCCTGTAACCATAATTACGGGAAGGTTAGGCCACTGTTTTTTAATCGAATCAAGGACTTCCATTCCACTCTTTTTCGGCATTTTGAAGTCTAAAATTACTAAGTCATACTTATTCAATTTCATTTTTAATAGTGCAGAATCTACGTCGAATGCTTCTTCGACTGCACAACTCTGTTTTGAAAGAATGCGGCGAACACTATGACATACTATCGGTTCATCATCAACCACAAGAACAGAATGTTTAGTTGATGCGTTTTTACCCCACAAACCAGCAATTGGTATATCGGATCGGCTAAGACAGTTGATGTAATCGGCGTTAGTTGCACGTTCAACTTCCGCTATGTTAAAAGGCATATCTACATCAATAATCTCGGCAGTAGGTCTGATAGGACGTTTTACCGCTTTTGCTCTTTCTTTCTCTTTTTTCTCAATCGGACATTCGCCGACACATTCTCGGCCTTCAGTAATCACACGCCGACATTCCCGTTTTCCAAGTTGGCAGTATGCTTTCAATGCGGCTTTCTTTGCCAATGGAATATCGGTATGTGTTAAAGCTTCCACATATTCTTTTGACGTATATTTCGTAACTTCGCTTTCATTAAAAGGCATATCCACGTCTATTACTTCATTTGAATCTTGTTTCGGAGTTTGCTCTTTTGTTTTTCTTGCTACTATTTCATGATTTGTTTTCTTCTTTTCTAAAGCTTTTTCAGTTATCCCTGTTAATTCATCGGGGGTAAACGGTTTCGGTAGGTAACTTGAGGCACCTAATTTTGTAGCTTTTACTGCAGATTCAATAGAAGCGTATCCTGTGATCATTATTACTTCTAATTCAGGGTAATGGTCTCTAATAATTTGTAACAATTCCATACCACTTGTTTTCGGCATCATTAAATCAGTGATAACTAAATCGAATTCCGTCTGGCTAATTTTTTTTACGGCTTCATCAACGTTTAAAGCATTTTCTACTTCATAACCTCTTCGTGATAAAATCTTTTGTATACTATGACAAACAGTTTCTTCGTCGTCAACTACTAAAATTTTTTGGGTAATCATTTTTTTTCATCCTTTCTATGTTTATTATTCTGGCAATTTTTTTTTATTAATATATACGCAATGAGTGTGCCACTCATTATTATATATATCAATATTCACTGTAACTACTTGTAATGTAATAAAATAGAAGAATAACGATTGAGGTTATCGGATTCGGAGGGATTTTATGATCACTTATTTGAGTGGTTTTTAATGGATTGCTGAATAAAAAAAATATATTAGTGCAAAAAATTTTATACAGGGGATGGGTCTCTTTTAATGCCGTATTTTTTTATTAGAGCTTGAAAATTCGATCGCTGCATATTTACGTCACGCGCTGCTTTCGAAACATTCCAATCGTTCCTGATTAAGGATTCGAGTATGAATAATTTTTCGATTTCTTGTATTGAAGATTCGCGTATCTGTTTTTTTAGTTTTTTTAGGTCCTCGCTTGTTCTCGGTACTATTGAGCCACTACGAAAATCGGTTTTGAATAATGCTGCAGAGATATGCACAGGTTCGATTTCATCTCCCTCAACAAAAATTGTTAACCTCTCGACTGCGTGTTCCAACTCGCGGATATTACCGGGCCAATGGTAATTAATCAAAGCTTCGATTGCATCAGTATGAATTTTAGGGATTTGCCGGTTAATTCTCTCACAATATTTTTTCAAGAAGTGCATCACAAGCTCGGGAATATCCTCCTTACGTTCGCGTAACGAAGGTAATTTTATCGGAAAAACATTCAACCGATAGTATAGGTCTTCTCTGAATTTCCCACTGCTGACTAATTGTTTCAAATTCTGGTTAGTTGCAAAAATTATCCGAACATCTACAGTTTTCAATGTAGTGCTTCCAACCGGAATTATTTCTTTTGTTTGTAATACTCTCAATAACCGGGCTTGTGTTTCAATTGGAATATTACCGATTTCATCTAAAAAAATAGTGCCATGATTTGCCGCTTCGAATAGTCCTATCTTTTCAGACTGAGCACCTGTAAACGCTCCTTTTACATGTCCAAATAACTCGCTTTCCATGAGAGTGGGAGAAAGTGTTGATATGTCGATTGCGAAGAATTTTTGTTCCCTCCTATTACTGCGATTGTGGATTGCCTTGGCGGTTATATCTTTTCCTGTTCCACTTTCACCAATGATTAATACGGTACAATCGGTAGGGGCTACCTTCAGAATCAATTTGTAAATCTCGTTCATCCCATGACTTTTTCCAATAATCCCATCAAATCCTTCGTTCGCAATGTACTCGTAATCCGCAAATGTGCTAATTAGTTTCCTTTTTTTTAAAGCGCGGTTGAGAACGGCTAATAATTCGTTTGGAGTGAAGGGCTTAGGTAAGTAGTCGAATGCACCGCTTCGCATAGTTTCTACTGCCGATGCAATTGTTGCATAACCTGTTATAACTATGACGATAGTATTGGGATATTTTAGTCGTACAGTATGCAGAACTTCCATGCCGCCTATATCTACCATTTTAAGGTCAGTAAATACCACATCGAATGTTTCAGTTTCTAAAAGTCGGAGCGCATCTTTACCAGAAGTAGTGTAAGATACATTATGTCCCGACCTGCTGAGAATTTTTTCACAGCTTTTACAGATTACTAATTCGTCGTCAACAATTAAAATATTTGATGTTATCGTGTCAGTCATTTTCTAATGAATCAATTGGTAGTTGTATTGTAAATGTAGTTCCTTTAGCGATCTCAGTTTCAAGATTAATTGTACCCCCGTGCTGTTCAATAATTCCGTAACTAATTGAGAGACCCAAGCCAGTTCCCTGCTCTTTAGTTGTAAAAAACGGGTCGAATATTTTTTCATGGAGGTGTTCAGGTATTCCAGGTCCTGTATCTTTAATGGAGACTACAATCGAATTGCCATTACTATCCATTTTGGAATCAATTGTTAATTCGCCGCCACGCGTCATAGCTTCAGACGCATTTAAAATTATGTTAATAAAAACTTGCTGTACTTGGTCAGGGTCAATCATTATATCTGGAATATCGGAAGAAAGATTTTTTTCAATTTTTATATTTCGGAAAGAAGTTTGATTTCTGACAAGAAGAATTATATTTTCGATTAGGGTGTTGATGTTGGTTAGTTTTTTTTGGGGTGCAATTTGCTTGGCGAAATCGAGAAGTCGCTTTACGATCTCGCGGCATCGAATCGTTTCTTTCACGATAACTTCAACATCTTCCCGTTTCGGGTCGGTTTCAGATAAATCTTCCAACAATAAACTGCTATTAGTGAGAATTCCTGTGAGGGGGTTGTTGATTTCGTGAGCCACGCCAGCGGCGAGTTTACCTAACGATGCAAGTTTTTCGGAGCGGAACAATTGAGAATGGATTTTTTTAATTTCATTCGTGCGTTCTTCGACTTTTTTTTCTAATTTATTTGCCCATTCTTCTAACTCTCGTTTTTCATTCTCAAGCTCTTTTGCCATGCAATCGAGTGAAGAGGCGAGATGTTCGATTTCACGGGGTGCTTTCAGTTTAAATTCTTGATTGTAGTTGCCCGCTGTTATTTCAACTGCAATTCCTTCTAATTGTTTCAGCGGGTTCGATATTTTTTTTGCTTGAAAAATTGAAACTAAAACGACTAAAAACATACCAATCAATGTGATTCCGAGAAATGTCATCAATGTATTGCGTAATAAATCGTTGAACGGTTCTTTAAGAGTTCCCACATAAAGAATTCCGATAATTTTATTTTGAATATCCCTAATCGGTTCATAGGCACCGATGTACCAGGTATTAACTACAAAAGCGTCGCCAATCCAGCGTTCACCATCTCTCAACACTGCATCGTTTACTTCTTCAGAAACGAGTGTCGCTATAGCCACAGTACCATCCTCGTTTTTTACGTTAGTTGAAATTCGCAGGTCGTTTTGAAATATCGTAGCTGTGCCGATTTCTTTACCTTTATACAATTCACGTTCCTGCATAATTGTTTTAATTTTATCGACGATCTCGAAATTTCTATTTAACAATATCCCACCGATTAATACACCTTGAAAAACATTCGAATCATCAAAAATTGGGGTAACTGCTTGCAACATCATTCCTGATTTTTCTGATAGCGATGTTCGGGGTTTAGCCTTTGGTGTTGGAATAATATCCATATAAACTTGTTTGGCAAGGTCGGATGATTCTTTCAATAATTGCTCTTCTGATACTGCATTGGTTCCCGATACGATTTGCTTTGTTTTTATCGCTCGCTCCACAAAGACGTCGGACAATAAGGTATCGCCATAAGCATTCGGGTTTCTCCCGCGTGATATTACCTTCCCATTCTTATCAACAACCGTTAAGATATCGAGTCGTTCACGCTTGAGAGTTCTTAACAAATCTTTCTGTAAAAAAACTTTATCGTTCTCACTGACAGCTTTTATTACTAAACTTCGGGCCCCCGTAAGTCGAACTACGCTCTCGATGTGCGAAATTTTATATAAATAAATTTCGCGTGCGGAGCTTAAATCGGAGAGTACTTTTGTTTCAGCACGGGTAATAATTTGGTCGTAAATTAATTTCACGCCAACTATGCTAGTTATTACTGCCGGTATAATAATAGCAATCGTGAAATACATAATTAATTGAGATTGGATGCTTTTGGCTGTAAGTGGTTTCATTCAAATATTACATACAAAAATTCTAATTGAAAATGCAGAAAATTATGTGAAAAAGCAAATATGTGCTTGTTCTTATATTTCGAACCAAAGATCGAAATAAAAAGTGATAGAAATAATTAAAACGACTTCAAACAGTCGTTAAAATCTTATAAAGTAGAGCAAAAATTGTAATGCAAAAAATGTAAGGAAACAATATCAAATAATTTCAATTGCATCGCCGGGTATCCATCCGACTTTTCCGTCGGCTAACCGAATGTTTTTCCATTTATCAACACTATCTAAAATTTCAA
>JBBINX010000041.1:11493-19106 GCA_037443685.1 Ignavibacteriales bacterium | reverse complement strand
TTATAAATGATTGAATTTCCTGTATTTTATCTGATTTATCTTTTGTTTATTTCATTATATTTTATTAGATTTAAACCAAATTAACGACAGTATAAACCTCAAATGATTAGGAGGAATAAATGAATTTTTCTGTTTTAAGCGGCGATTTATTAAAAATTTTAGTAAAAACGGGCAGTGTCATTCCGGCACGTTCAACAATGCCTGTGCTTGAAAATTACTTATTCGAATTAAAAGAAGATATTTTGACAATAACAGCGACTGATATTGATATTTCTGTTTCGTCATCGATTAATGTTAAAGGGGAAAAAAACGGAAGTATTGTTGTGCCATCTAAAAGGTTAATGGAAACAATGCGTGCACTTCCTAATATTAACGTAAAGTTTACTGCTGAGAAAACAAATAATAAAATTATTATGATAACCGATAAAGGAGAATACAGATTAACAGGACTTCCTTCGGAAGAATATCCGATTACGCCACGAGTTAAAAAGGATGAAGAAATTTTAATAGATACAGATATATTGAAAAGATACATAATTAAAACTATATTCGCTGCTAGTACAGATGAATTAAGGCCTGCAATGACAGGAGTTCTTTTCCAGATAAAAAAAGAAGAGTTAAGGGTAGTGGCAACTGACGGACATAGACTTGTGCGGATTATAAATAAAGGTTTTAAAACTCAAAAATCTGAATATGATATTATAATTCCTGCAAAGACATTAAACATTATTTCTAAATACTTCGAAGAAAAATTAGAATCTGTTTATTTAGACAGCACTCATATTATGTTTGATTTTGAAAATTCTATTCTTATCTCACGGATAATAGACGAAAAATATCCTAACTATGAAACAGTTATTCCTTTTGATAACGATAAAGTTTTATTGGTTAATAAAAATGAAATTATTTCTTCGGTCAAGAGAGCAGCGTTTTACGCAAGTAGTTCTACTCACCAGGTAAGGTTTTCAATTCTAAAAGATTCAGTAACAATTTCAGCAGAAGATATAGATTTTGGAAGTGAAGCTAAAGAAACTTTAGAATGTGAATTTTCGAGCAATGAATTAGAAATAGGTTTTAACGCCGCTTACATCGCTGATATACTTTCACATATCGAAAGTGAAGAGATAGAAATTCTACTTTCTTCTCCTAATCGAGCAGCTATGGTGAAACCAAAACAACAGCAGGAAAACGAAGATGTTCTTATGCTGGTAATGCCTGTCCGGTTAAATTCTTGATTTTAAATGTATTTTGAGAATATTCGTCTTAAAAATTTTCGCAACCATACCGATACATCATTAAATTTCGGTATAAAAGCAAATGTTGTACTTGGCAATAATGGTGAAGGTAAAACAAATTTATTAGAAGCAATTTCATACATATCGCTTACAAAAAGTTTCTATGCTAGTAATGATAAAGTTGTATTGAAGATTAACGAGCAAGAATTTGAGATAGAAGCAAATGTTGTATCCGATAACGGTATGACTAATAAAGTGCATATCGGTTATGATTCAAGAAGCAGTGAGAAAGTATACAGTATAAATAGGCGCAGAATAGAACCGTTCTCATCTATTATTGGTAAATTCCCACTCGTTTTCCTATCACCTGAGAACGCAAATATAACATTTGGTGGACCATCCGACCGTAGGAAATTTTTAGACATTGTTATATCGCAATCCAACATTAGCTATTTTGAAGACATTTCAGAATACCGGAAAGTTGTTCGTCATCGGAATAAAATCTTTGGAGACGCAAAATTCTTTCGTACAGATTCCTCGGTACTATTAGAACCTTGGAACACTCAATTAGTTAAGTATGGTTCTCGTATAATGTTTAAGAGAAAGTCATTCATAAACGAGTTCAGAGAGTATATAGAAGCATCTTACGGCAATTTAGTTGAAGTAAACGAAATTCCAACAATCACTTATGAGCCATCTTTCAAAATCCAAGAAGACGACAACACCGAACAGATTTCGGAAAAATTCTTCGATGCAATTAAACAGAAAAATCAGGAAGAGTTGAAACTCGGAACAACCCTGATAGGGCCACATCGTGACGAAACAGGATTAAAGCTCAATAGTTTAGATATAAGAAAATTCGCTTCTCAGGGCCAGCATAAAACTTTTCTGATAGCTTTAAAAATAGGAGAATTTTTCTATTTAAAGGAAAGATGTAACGAAACACCGGTTTTTTTATTGGACGATGTATTCAGCGAGCTTGATGCGAATAGAGCTTATCATATGATAAAACTTATTGAATCTTTAAGCCAAACATTTATAACATCCACGAATTCGGAAATATTCAACTCAGCATTAAAGTTTGAAAACACTAATAAAAAATTTTTAATAAGATCAGGAACAGTTGAAACAGCATGAAATCAAATTGATTGGCTCGGCATTAAATAGTTTGCTAAGTCAATACGGACTCGATGTTAAGATCAAGCAGTATAAAGTTTTAGAAATCTGGAATACTGCTGTCGGTGAACAGATTGCAAAAGCAACGAATCCGGAAAAAATTGAGCGAGGGGTTTTAACTGTAAGAGTAGAAAAATCGGTTTGGCGAAATGAATTATCGTATCTGAAAAAAGAGATTATCGAAAAATTAAATAAGTTATTGCAGGAAGAAGTAGTAAAAGAAATTATATTCAGGTAAAGATAGATTAAGTATGGGAAAAGAAAAAGATAATAATAAAAAGCCGGTAAAGGTCAAAAGCGGCAATCACCAAGATTATAGTGCCGAGGATATTACCGTATTAAAGGGCTTAGATGCGGTACGGCGCAGGCCCGCAATGTACATCGGCGATGTAAGCACAAGGGGTTTACATCATCTCGTTTACGAAGTAGTGGACAATTCAATCGACGAAGCGCTTGCCGGTTTTTGTAAAAATATCGAGGTAAAGTTAAATAAAGACGGGTCTGTTACGGTTGAGGATGATGGTAGAGGTATTCCGACCGACCTGCATCTTGAAGAAAAAAAATCAGCGTTAGAAGTTGTTATGACTGTATTACACGCGGGCGGAAAATTCGATAAGAATTCTTACAAGGTTTCGGGTGGATTGCACGGTGTCGGGGTTTCTGTTGTAAATGCTCTTAGCGAAATTTTAGAAGTAGAGGTAAGACGCGAAGGAAAAGTATTTTATCAAAAGTACAAACGAGGCGACCCTGCAGCCGATGTAAAAGTAATCGGTAAAGCCGAAAAGGATAAGACCGGAACAAAAATAAAATTTTATCCCGACAGCCAAATTTTTAAAAACAGGATATTTAAATTCGAAACACTTGCTGAACGCTTGCGCGAACTTGCATTTCTTAACCCCGATGTTACACTTCGTATTGTTGATCTTCGCGACAATCAGGAACAGGAAGAAGTTTTTCATTTTAAAGGTGGTTTAATGGAGTTTGTTAAATATATTGACTCTAACCGGCAGCCGATAATTAAAAAAGTATTTTACACACACGGACAAGATAATGACGAAAATGGCAGAATCGTTGATGTAGAAATTGCATTTCACTATAACGATAATTATTCCGAAAACGTCTTCTCTTACGTCAATAATATTAATACACACGAAGGCGGAACACATCTAATTGGTTTTCGTAGTGCGATGACTCGAACCTTAAATAGTTATGCCAGCAAAAACAATCTTGTAAAAGAAAATGGTGTACAGCTATCGGGTGACGATTTCAAAGAAGGATTGACGGCAATAATAAGCGTAAAAGTTCCAGAGCCGCAGTTCGAAGGACAAACAAAAACAAAATTAGGTAACAGCGAAATAAAAAGTATCGTTGAATCTATTTTAAGTGAGAATCTTGTAATTTGGCTCGAACAAAATCCTTCGGATGCAAAAAAGATAATAGAGAAATGTTTGTTATCTGCTGAAGCACGCGAAGCTGCACGAAAAGCACGCGACTTAACTCGCCGGAAAAGTGCGCTAGAGTCAACAAGCCTTCCTGGAAAACTTGCTGACTGCTCAATAAACGATCCAAGTCTGTGTGAGTTGTACATCGTCGAGGGCGACTCTGCGGGGGGTAGCGCCAAACAGGGACGCGACAGGCGTTTTCAAGCAATTCTTCCGATTAAAGGAAAAATTCTTAACGTAGAAAAAGCTCGCTTGCATAAAATTTTAGAGAACGATGAAATCAGAACAATATTTACCGCCATCGGTGCTGGTGTTGGCGACGAGTTTAACCCTGAAAAAGTAAGATACGGAAAAATTATCATCATGTGCGACGCGGACGTCGACGGGTCTCATATACGCACGCTGTTGCTTACACTGTTCTTTAGATACATGAAAGATTTGGTCGAGTTAGGACACGTCTATATTGCACAACCACCTCTGTATAAATTGAAAAAGGGTAAACAGGAATATTTTGCCTTCGACGATGACGAAAGAAATGAGATTTTAAAACGTTTTAGGAGTGAGAAAGCAAAGAAAACCGAAAAGGAAGAATTAATTGAGATTCACGAAGTGGAAGGAACTGTAATTGATGGAATTGTCATTCAGCGTTTTAAAGGCTTAGGCGAAATGAACCCCGAACAACTGTGGTCAACAACCATGAATCCTGATTCACGAACAATCCTTCAGGTTGCCATAGAAAACGCTGCAGACGCGGACAGGACTTTCTCGATTTTAATGGGCGACGACGTTGAACCACGAAGGGCTTTCATCGAAAAGAACGCAAAGTATGTAAGAAATTTGGATGTATAAAAATTACGATGAATAAGAAATACAAAACACCTGCACTCATTCTAGACGAAGATGATCCTAAAAAAGAATTTCAATTCGGAATTGATTATCAGCTCTCTCACCGCCGCGGAAAGATACAAGATAATGAACAAATAAGGCAATAAATCTTACAAACAGATATTCATCCTTTTGTTACAGGTATCGATTTTGATAATGCTTCTAAAAATCGAGTTGAGACCGAAATAAAAGGTGTTAAGGTATATGTTCCTTCTATCAAAGATATCATTAAGATGAAAATAGCTACCGATAGGGGAAAAGATTTAATTGACTTAGAAGTATTAAAAGAAATTAAAAGAAGGTTAATAAATAAGTAAGATAATAATGACAAAGATTAATGAAAAAATAATTCCAGTAGATATCGAAGACGAGATGAAGGGCAGCTATATTGATTATGCTATGAGCGTTATCGTAGCCCGCGCGTTGCCCGATGTGCGCGATGGTTTAAAACCGGTACACAGGCGCGTCCTTTTTGGTATGCAAGATTTAGGACTTGCCTCGAACAAAGCCTACAAAAAAAGCGCTCGTATCGTCGGAGAAGTTTTAGGTAAATATCATCCGCACGGCGATACAGCCGTTTACGATACTATGGTTAGGATGGCTCAGGATTTTTCGATGCGCTATCTGTTAGTAGACGGGCAGGGAAATTTCGGTTCAGTTGATGGCGATTCGCCCGCAGCAATGCGTTACACCGAAGCCCGGCTTACAAAGTACGCTGAAGAGATGCTTCTCGATTTGGATAAAAACACTGTTAATTTTGCGCCGAACTTTGACGACACATTAAAAGAGCCAACAGTATTGCCAGCCGTTGCCCCAAACCTATTAGTAAACGGTACGTCCGGTATAGCGGTTGGTATGGCTACAAATATTCCTCCTCATAACCTTAACGAGGTCGTGGACGGATGCTTAGCTGTTATCGATAACCCTACGTTACCCGACGAAAAATTACTTAAAATTATCAAAGCCCCAGATTTTCCAACAGCCGGAATTATCTACGGTTACGACGGTGTTCGAAATGCATATATAACCGGCCGAGGTAAAATCATCATCCGGGCAAAAGCTAATATTGAAACCGGGAAAAACGATAGACAATCTATCATCGTTTCGGAAATTCCTTATCAGGTAAACAAATCATCACTCATAGAAAAAATTGCCGACCTTGTTCACGAAAAGAAACTCGAAGACATATCAGACGTGCGCGACGAATCGGACAGAGACGGTTTACGTATCGTTATCGAATTGAAGCGCGATGCCAACGCCGAGGTAATCCTTAACAATCTTTACAAGCATACACAAATGCAGACGACTTTCGGTGTGATAATGTTAGCGCTTGTGGATGGCAAACCGCAAATTTTAAACCTGAAACGGATTATCGATGAGTTCATTAAGCACCGAAACGAAGTAGTTGTACGCAGATCTAAGTACGAACTCGATCAAGCCGAAAAGCGGGCTCATATTCTCGAAGGCTACATCATTGCTCTCGATAACATTGACGAAGTTATAAAATTAATCAAGAAATCAAAAGACGTGGAAACGGCTAAAGAAGGTTTGATGAAAAAATTCAAACTTTCAGAACTGCAAGCTAAAGCCATCCTTGAGATGCGTTTGCAACGATTGACCGGATTAGAGCGTCACAAAATTGAGCAGGAGTATAAAGAGTTACTTAAGCTAATCGAAAAGTTAAAATCTATTTTAGCGAGTAAAAAACTTCAATTACAAATCATCAAAGAAGAGTTAATCGAATTGAAAAAAAAATTCGGTGATGAACGCCGGACGACTATTGTTTACGATTTCGAAGAGTTCAGCATAGAAGATATGATAGCAGAAGAAGATGTTGTTATCACAATAAGTCACAGTGGATATATAAAACGGTCGCCCGTTTCTGGTTATCGCAGGCAATTGCGCGGCGGCAGAGGGGTTACAGGAGCAGCAACAAAAGAGGATGATTTTGTTGAACATATGTTTATTGCATCAACGCATAATTATATTCTTTTCTTTACTGACAAGGGAAAATGTTATTGGTTAAAAGTATTTGAAATTCCCGAAGCCAGTAGGCTTGCACGAGGTAAGGCGATCATCAATCTTATTCAAAAACAATCGGATGAAAAGATAGCAGCGTTCGTGAATGTTCAAGAGTTCGACGATAAAACTTTTATCGCGATGGTAACGGAAAAAGGACAGATTAAGAAAACCGCCCTCTCAGAATTCAGCAACCCTCGTAAGACGGGAATTAACGCTATAACATTGCAAAAAGGTGATATCGTAACCGACGTAAAACTAACCGACGGAATTCAAGATATCGTGATAGGTACCTTTAACGGTTTAGCTATACGATTTCACGAAAGAGAAGTGCGGCAGATGGGACGTACAGCCTCGGGTGTGCGTGCAATTAAGTTAGGCAAAGGGGATAAAGTAATAGGTGCCGTTGCAATTAGGAGAACCAAAACGACTATTCTAATAGCAACTGAAAAAGGATTCGGCAAGCGGAGTGAGCTGGATGAATATCGAGTGAGCCACAGAGGTGGTAAAGGGGTTATCACGGTTCGTGCTACAGAGAAAACGGGAAAAATGGTTGCTATTAAGGAAGTTAACGATAATGATGATATAGTGGTTGTAACTACTCAAGGTATGATTATGAGGCAACCCGCCACAACTATCCGTGTTACGGGCAGAAATGCACAAGGCGTTCGACTGATCAGGTTAGACGATAAAGATTCGATTGCAGCGATTGCGGCAGTTCCTTCAGAGGAAAGCGAAGAAGCTAAAGTAAAAGAAGTGGGAACAGATTTGGCTGAACGCTCTGAAGGTGTACCTCAAAAAGCTCAACCTAACTTGTTCGATAAACCTGTTGAAGAAAAAAAACCGCTAATGCGCC
>JBBINX010000041.1:0-11483 GCA_037443685.1 Ignavibacteriales bacterium | reverse complement strand
ACAAAAGAAAGCAAAAAAGAAGAAAAGTAAATAATCATATATTTGCCTTTTATCTAAAAAATAGAGAAATTAAAGGCGAAAAAGATGTTCAATAGTTAGAAATAAGCACAAATTGAAAATTGTTATAGTAGGAGCTGGCGAAGTAGGTTTTCACTTAGCCAAAATCCTGTCTCAAGAGCACCACGATATTGTTGTTATTGATAGCGATGAGGAACGCATTAGCCGCGTTAATGAACAGCTTGATGTCATTGGAATAGAAGGGAGCGGCATTAGTCCAATAATTCTTTCTCAAGCTGGAGTTGAAAATGCCGACTTGTTAGTGGCAGTTTCACCTCACGACGAGATAAACATACTGGCCTGTCAAATCGCGACCAAACTGGGTGCTAAAAAAACCATTGCGAGAATTAGTAATATTGAGTTCAACTCTCCAGATGCTCTCATAAAACCCGAACAACTTGGAATAAACTTATCAATCTTTCCCGAAGAGGTTACTGCCGAGGAAATAGTCCGGCTTGTAAAACGAGCCTCTGCGACCGATGTATTAGAATTCGGTGAAGGTAGAATCCAAATTATCGGATTACGATTGGATGGCAGTAGCCCATTTATAAATAGAACGATGCGGGATGTTGTCAAAGATTTTACCGAACTTGTATTTCGTGTTGTGGCAATTAGCAGGGGTGCTAGGACAATTATTCCAACCGGCAACGACGTCTTCAAGAAGAACGACCAGGTATTTACTATTTGTAAAACCGAATACGTTCAAGAAATGTTACGCCTTGCTGGAAAAGAAGGACAAGAGGTGAAAAATGTGATGATATTAGGCGGTGGTAAAATCGGAACCTTAGTAGCTGAACAGATTGAAGACACTGTGAATGTGAAAATAATAGAATCAAATAAAGATCGTTCCATTGAGCTTGCCGACAAGTTGAGACACGCTTTAGTTATTCAGGGTGAGGGCTCCGATATTGATTTGTTGGCAAAAGAAGGAATAATGGATATGGATATTTTTATATCTGTTACCGAAGACGAAGAAACAAATATCATCTCTTGCTTGATGGCAAAACACCTTGGGGTTCCAAAAACAATTGCTTTAGTCGAAAACAGCGATTACGTAACGCTTGCCGGTACTATCGGGCTCGACGTTGCAGTTAATAAAAAGCTTTCCGCTGCCCAAATCATATTAAAATTTATCCGCAAAGGCGAGGTCCTTTCGGTTGCCACTTTGCACGGAGTGGATGCAGAGGTGATCGAGCTCCTAGCGCAAAAAGGATCGGAAGTTACAAAGAAACCATTGAAAGATGTTAAATTTCCCGAAGGTGCAATCGTTGGTTGTGTAATACGAGATAACTCGGTGATAATTCCTGTTGGAACGACTAAAATAAATCCGAACGAGAGGGTGGTAGTGTTCACACTTCCCAAAGCAATTCCTGAATTAGAAAAATTTTTCAACAGATAAAAACCCAATGGACCTAAAAGCTGTAATTGCGATTCTCGGATTGTTAATTATTTTTATCGGTGCCGCAATGTTAATCGCGATCCCGTTCTCGCTTTATTATTCGGATGGTGCACTGTTTTCAATCCTAATCTCGTCGGTGATTAGTTTAACAGCCGGCGCTATAATTTGGTTCGTCTTTAAAAGATATTTAAACGACCTAAAGACACGGGAAGGTTTTGCAATCGTTACTTTCGGCTGGTTGACGATGAGCTTGTTCGGATCTTTACCATTTATTATATCAGGAACTATTCCGTCGGTTACAGACGCTATTTTCGAAACGGTCTCCGGCTTTACTACAACGGGTGCATCGATATTATCTAATATCGAAGCAATGCCCAAAGGATTATTACTCTGGCGAAGTATGACCCAATGGATTGGTGGTATGGGGATTATTGTTTTGTCTCTCGCAATTCTACCAATTTTGGGAGTAGGTGGCATGCAATTATTTAAAGCCGAATCTCCCGGACCGACTATCGATAAGTTAAAACCACGTATCGGGGAAACCGCCAAAGTTCTTTGGCAAGTTTATATACTTTTTAGCGCTGTACTAACTATACTTTTATTAGTTGGAGGAATGAATTTTTTTGATGCAATTACACACACATTTACAACTATGGCTACGGGAGGCTTTTCAACTCAAAATGCAAGCGTAGCTCATTTCAAGTCTCCTTTTATTGATATAGTCATTACTGTTTTTATGTTTGCGGCAGGAGTTAATTTTGCATTACATTACCGAGCATTGAAGGGTGACGTGAAAAGTTTTTTTCGAAGTAGCGAATTTATTTTTTATGCGAGTATAACGGCGATTGCAACTATCTTTACATCAGTTATATTAATGCTACACGGCAACCATACAAGCTTCCCGGAGGCTTTGCGTTACAGCTCCTTCCAAATCGTTTCTATATTAACCACGACCGGTTTTGTAACTGCCGATTATGAGATTTGGCCCGCCGCTATTCAATTTATGCTTTTCTTACTCATGTTTAATGGCGGTTGCGCTGGATCAACGGGCGGAGGAATAAAAAATATGCGTATCTTAATTCTGTTGCGTAACGGTGCGGCAGAATTACGAAAATTAATCCATCCAAAAGCTATAGTTCCAGTCCGATTTAATGCTAAAGCCGTTCCTCCAGAAATTATTTCTCATATTCTCGCCTTCTTTGTTTTGTTCATTTCAACATTTGTTTTTGCAACACTTATCATGACTGCATTGGGACTTGATATTGTAACCGCAATGGGGTCGGTAATAGCATCATTAAGCAATATTGGGCCTGGACTCGGTGGTGTCGGTCCGATGGATAATTATTCACACGTACCACTTTTAGGTAAATGGGTTTTGTGCTCTTGTATGATTATCGGACGCCTTGAGCTGTTTACAGTGTTAGTTATCTTTACTCGCGTATTTTGGAAAGTGTAAATGAATTTTCGGGCGATTTTTTCTATACTCGGCTTCTTGGTCGGGGCATCCGGAGCAGCCATGCTGTTAGGAATTCCATTTTCATTATATTACGGCGATAATGATGTCGTTCCTATTTTATTGTCATCGGGAATTTCAATAATCTTCGGTTTCGGACTATGGCTCACACTTCGAGAAGCCAATCAGGAACTCGGTGTACGTGAAGGATTTATAATAGCCACATCTGGATGGATAGCGATTTCTTTATTCGGAACTCTCCCTTATCTTCTTTCAGGCAGTATCCCTTCTTTTACAAATGCATTCTTCGAAACTATCTCTGGTTTTACTACAACAGGTGCTTCTATTTTAACTGACGTTGAAAAACTTCCGCACGGTGTTTTATTCTGGCGAAGCATGACTCATTGGATAGGAGGCATGGGAATTATTGTTTTATCGTTAGCAATACTTCCTTTACTCGGTGTTGCAGGAATGCAACTGTACAAAGCAGAAGCTGCTGGACCGACAAAAGATAAACTTGCGCCCCGGATAGCCGAGACAGCACGTCTTTTATGGGGAGTTTATATTCTATTAACATTTTCGGAAGTTATTTTATTATTATTTGGCGGAATGTCTTTATTCGATGCCCTCTGTCACTCATTCGGAACAGTAGCTACTGGAGGGTTTTCCACTAAAAATATGTCTATAGCTTTTTATAATTCTCCTTTTATAGACTATGTAATAGGAACTTTTATGTTTCTTTCGGCAGTTAATTTTAGCTTACATTTCGTAGCTCTAAAAGGTGATTTATTAAATTATTTCAGAAATAGTGAATTTAAATTTTATTTAATCCTTGTCGTGAGTTCTATCGCATTCGTTACTGTTATAAACTTGATAACTCAGCACAGTTATTCCTTGCTCGAATCTTTCAGGTATTCTTTCTTTAACGTGATTTCGATTTCGAGCTGCACAGGTTTTGCTACCTCCGATTTTGCTTTGTGGGCGCCCGCAGTACAATTCGTTTTATTGATTCTGATGTTAATCGGTGGTTGTGCGGGTTCTACATCAGGTGCAATTAAAAATGTAAGAATATTTTTACTTTTTCGTAACATGATCGGTGAAATCCGAAGGCTTATCCATCCCAAAGCAATCATCTCTATAAGGTTTAACAACAGAACCGTCGAACCAGAAATTCTTTCTATGATTGCATCATTCTTTGTTTTATATATTACCACTTTCGCGGTATCCGCCCTAATATTGGTTGTATCAGGCGTCGATATTATCAGCGCTATGAGCGCTGTTGCATCCTGCATGGGGAACGTTGGTCCCGGCTTAAATACAGTCGGTCCGATGGCAAATTATTTTCACTTTCCGTTGCTCGGCAAATGGGTGTTAGCAGCCGACATGTTGTTGGGAAGGCTTGAATTATTTACAATTATCGTCATTTTTACAAAATCGTTTTGGCGCGTGTAATCGTTTTACTTAAAAAATAATATTACCACAAAATATCTTTGTAACTCTTGACAATTATTTGTATATTTTTTTTAGAATTAATTCCTATCAATTGAAAAGTCTATGACGCAAGAACTTATAAATAAACCAGATTTAAAAAATGTACCGAGGCACTTGCCAGTTTTACCATTAAGAGACGTTGTTATTTTCCCCCACATGATATTTCCCGTATTAGTCGGTAGAGAGTCGTCCCTAAAAGCTGCAAACGAGGCGAATGGACGTGGGAAGTATATTTTCCTATCGGCACAAAAAAGCCCTGGTACCGATGAGCCGGGACCAAAAGATATTTACAGCGAAGGAACCGTAGCAAAAATTATCCAATTGCTAAAGCTTCCAAACGGATTGATGAAAATATTGGTCGATGGTTTGGTGCACGCTGTAATTGAAGAATTTATTCCGAACAACAATTTTCTGGAAGCCAAGGTGCGTATAATTGAACCTACTCACGACGTTTCTACAGAACTAGACGCATTAGTGAGGCATTCGTCAACGTTGTTTTCCGAATATATCCATTTGAACCGGAATATACCGAGCGAGGTTCTTGTTGCGTACGAGAATATTAAAGACCCTGTTCGAAAGTTATACTATATCGCGGCAAACATTAATCAAAACGTGGAAACGAAGCAAAAAATTATTCAGCACACTCTTTTGAAGGAGCAGTACTTTGAATTAATTAGGATATTAAACGGCGAGATAGATATTCTGAAAATTGGGCGGGATATCGATTCAAAAGTTCACGACAACATTCAGAAAACGCAAAAAAAATATTTCATTCAAGAGCAAATAAGAATTCTTCAAGATGAATTGGGTGACGAAGAAACCTCGCCCGAGTTGATAAAATTGAAGCAGCAAATTGAGGATGCAAAGATGCCAAAAGAGGTTATGGAAAAAGCAACGGAAGAGTTTAATAAGCTTCGAAAGACTCCGCCGCAATCACCCGAATCCACGGTGATCCGTAATTATCTGGATTGGATGCTCAACGTCCCTTGGCATAAACAAACAGAAGACAATCTTAATATAAAACACGTGCAGGAAATTTTGGACGAAGACCATTTCGGACTTGAAAAACCTAAAGAAAGAATACTTGAACACATTGCGATATTGAACCTCGTAAAAGAGAAGCGTGGTCAAATACTTTGTTTCGTCGGTCCTCCCGGTGTCGGAAAAACATCTTTAGGAAAATCGATAGCGCGTGCTTTGGGCAGAAAGTTTGTACGCATCTCACTCGGTGGCGTAAGAGACGAGGCAGAAATACGAGGCCATCGCCGTACTTATATTGGTTCGATGCCGGGGAAAATACTACAGTCTATGCGACGCGCGGGAGTCGTCAATCCAATTATCTTAATGGATGAAATTGATAAGATGAGTATGGATTTTCGCGGCGATCCATCAGCTGCTTTGCTCGAAGTGTTAGACCCAGAACAAAATTCTACATTCAACGACCATTATTTAGATGTCGATTACGACTTGTCGAAAGTAATTTTCATCACAACGGCAAATGTCCGGTATAATATTCCGCTGCCGCTGCAAGATAGGATGGAAATAATTGAGTTGCCCGGATATTTGGATTACGACAAACGAGAGATTGTTAAACGACATTTACTGCCCAAACAGTTAAAAGAACACGGACTGACTTCGACGAACATAAAATTTTCCGGTCAAGCTATTATGAAAATCATCCGGGAATATACACGCGAAGCTGGAGTAAGAAATGTTGAACGCGAGATTTCATCCATCCTTCGAAAAGCAGCCAAAGAGACAGTTGTAAAATCACAAACAGATGGAGTTGAGTTAAAAAAACTTCCCGTCGTAAAAATTGATGAAAAAAAGGTCGAAGAATTTTTAGGAGTTCCTAAATTCCGCGAGAAATCTAAAGATATTGAACCGAAAGTCGGCTCGGTTGTAGGGTTGGCGTGGACAAGTGTTGGCGGAGAGATATTGAGCGTTGATGCAACAATAATGCCCGGAACAGAAAAACTTACACTCACAGGAAAATTAGGCGAAGTAATGAAAGAGTCTGCTCAAGCGGCTCTCTCGTATATCAGGTCAAACACAAACCTAATGGGTGTAGCGGAAGATTTCTACAAAGGAAAGGAAATCCACATTCACCTTCCCGAAGGAGCGATCTCGAAAGATGGCCCGTCGGCAGGTATTACGATGGCAATGGCGATTGTTTCGGCAGCTTCAAATCGTCCGGCAAGAAATGATGTTGCGATGACTGGCGAAATTACCTTGCGCGGCAACGTGATTGCAATAGGAGGTTTAAATGAAAAACTGCTAGCCGCTCAACGCAGCGGAATTAAAACAGTATTAATTCCTGCTGAAAATGAAAGAGATTTGGTAGAAATTCAGGAAAAAGTAAAGAAGGGCTTGAAAATTATTCCAATTAAAAAAATTGAGGAAGCATTGCAATGGGTTATTTAGTAACAGCGCGCAAGTGGAGACCGACAGTTTTTGAAGACGTTATTGGTCAATCGCACATTACTACCACACTGAGGAATGCGATAGCATCTAACCGTTTATCGCACGCCTATCTTTTTAGTGGACCGCGTGGCGTTGGTAAAACTACAACAGCGCGCATTCTTGCTAAGGCAATCAATTGTTTAAATCCAAAAGATTTTGACCCTGACAATGAGTGCGAAATCTGCAAAGAGATTACCGAAGGCAGGAACATGGACATGTTGGAAATAGACGGAGCCTCTAATCGTGGAATTGAAGAAATTCGCAATCTCCGCGAATCCGTTAAGTATGTCCCCTCAAAAAACAAATATAAGGTTTATGTTATTGACGAAGTTCACATGCTTACGAAGGAAGCATTCAACGCACTACTTAAGACATTGGAAGAACCGCCCCCCCACGTAATTTTCATATTTGCTACAACGGAGAATCATAAAGTTCCCGCAACAATTTTATCGCGCTGCCAAAGGTTCGACTTCAGACGCATTGGTATTAATGAAATTATGCAGCAGCTTCGTATAATCGCTAACACGGACAAGATTACAATTGACGATGACGCGCTATTGCTTGTAGCTAAAAAAGGTGATGGCTCGATGCGTGATGCACAAAGCACATTCGATCAAATTGTATCGTTTTGTGGTAAAGATATTTCGGCGCAAAAGATTGTTGAAGCTCTCAATTTGGTCGACCAAGAAATTTTTTTCCAGACAACCGACCTAATCAAAGCTAAAGACACAAAAGGCGGCATAGGTTTGGTAGAAGATATCATGAACCGCGGCTATGATATCAAAGAATTTCTAGGCGGATTAAACGAACATCTCAGAAATTTCTTAATCGTTTTAACAACGAGTTCCCCCCGGCTCGTAGAAGTAACGGAATCTTATAAAAAACGATATGTAGAAGATGCAAAAAATTTTACCGAAAATGACCTTCTGAGACTCATTAAAATAGTCAATGAAACAGAAAATTCTATTAAGTGGAGCCAACAAACGCGATTTAAGCTTGAGGTTGCAATTACACAAATGATAAAAATGGACAGCTCAGTCCAGATTAGCGAATTGTTAAATAAAATAGATGCTTTAAAAAAAAGGGTTGATGGAGGAATTAAATTAGAAGGGAAAGTATCAGCTTCTCCGCCTTCACGCAGCACGAACGATGCGTCTTCATCAAATACTGCAAAAATATCTTTACTTAAATCGCAGGACGTGTCTATCCAGCACGTCAAAGAGCCGATAAAACCTAATAAGAGCGTATCTTTAACGCAAGAAAATATAGTTATAAACAACCAGAAACCAAACACTTTTTCCGGCTCAACAAATTTCACAATTTCACTAGAAGAAGCGTCGGAGAAATGGGGTGCAGTTGTGAACAAAGCATCTCAAGAACGTATATTGCTCGGTTCTTTGCTTAGCTCTTCACGAGTACTGGATTGTTCAAATGGTTCGATTAAAATTAATTTTCCCGATGAGTTTCATCTCGATTTTTTCAGAAAAAATCGAGAGCATATAACTAATTTAGCCCAAAACATATACGGCGCCAAATTAAGGCTGGAGGCAATAATTTCTCGAAACGAGAATGAACCCGATTCAACATCAGTAAAAACAAAATCCATACAAAAAGAAGAAGCATCCCACCCATTAATTGCTGCTTTAAAGACGCAACTCGGAGCTCGCCGAATAGATAAAGAAGATATATAAAGCCAACTATTTTTCCGATATCATCGATAGAACGCGTCATAAAATTTTGAAATACTGAATCAGCGTTCTGCTCTTATTGTATCCCATAGTTTTTGAAAACTTTTCTATCGCCTTGTTCGATGTGTACGCAGTGTAGAGAATATATTTTTTATTTTCTTTTTTTGCGATTTCCTCTATTTTTTTTAAAAGTAAGCTGGCGACTCCGCGTCGTCTGCATTTTTTATCGGTTGCTGCAAAAGGGAGAAAAAAATAATCATTGGCACGGAAACAGGTAATATATCCAACAACCCTTTTCTGAACTTCGGCAACAAGCATGAACGCGAAGGTGCCACTCAAAAAGTTTCTAAACTCAGAGACACCCAATATTTGGTGAGGATAATTTTCAAGCTGGCGCAAACCTCTGCTGAGTTCAACGATGTATTTTATGTCTTTTTCTGTAGCTTTCCTAATTTTTATGTTAAACTTTTGTTTCATAGGCAAGCTCTATTGTGTTGTATAAATTGCTTCATTTAAAAACGATACCAATGGCATCGTCTTTTTAAAAACATCTGAAACTTGCTTTACAAAACTATTTTTATAACATTCGTCTTCGGCTGTTGTGTGTGAAATAAAAAATTGTTTCATCTTTAACCATTCCGCCATTTTGTGTTCGGGTGAAAAGTTTTTCGGAACACGCTGAAGCTTCTCTCCCTCTATCGTTCCAAAATATTTCTTGAAATCTTTTGAGCAAATGATAGATAAAAATTTTTCTGGAAAATTAGCTATTGCATTTCTAATCTTTTGTAAATCTTCGTTTGACGGCATATACATTCCGCCGCCGAGGTAAACTTCGCCCGGCTCGATGTGCAAATAAAAACCGGCACTATCTTTCCAATTTTGACTTGGTTGGAAAAAAGCGGCGACGTGTGTTTTATATGGAAGTTTGTTTGAGCTGAATCGGGTATCCCGATAAATTCGAAATAATGAACGCTTTGGGTCGATTACAAAGTCTGGTGCAAATGTGTGCATCGTTGGTTTTAACTCAGACACCAAGGATTGCATCGGCAGCTTCACGAACTCTTCATATTCTTGCTTGTGTTTTGTAAACCATTGACGGTTGTTATTCTTCTGCAGCTTTCTTAAAAAGCTTATTCCTTCTTTTGGAAATCCTTCAAACGGAGGAAATATTTGTATGTCATCTAACGGATTTTTCATTTTATTATCTCAATCTCCTTCCATCCAACCCAAGATGGGCTTTTAAGCGTTACTATTTTTATAAACTGAGTGTTAGTTAAACCGGGTGTTAAAAATTCTAATATTTGTGAATCTGATGTTCTTTTACGAATAGTCTTGAATAACTTGTATTTCTGTTTGGAACTCCCCAACCAAACCTGATGAACGGTTTCACCCGCCGGTTTTTGTGATACGGTTAACCTAATCTTGATAATCGATTCAGGTTTTTGTAAGTCTATTTCGATCCATTGTGGCGCGTAGTCTCCCGCGATCCACGGTAAAGAAGTGCCATCAACCGCATAATGTACAGCGTTTGTTTTTGTTGAGCGTGATGCTGTTACGGGTTTATTCAAAGCAAGGTTCGTATATTGTGGTTCATCTGGAGCCGCACACGGGTCAGCTCTATAAATTGGAGCGAGCGAGCGGTTAATATCTTCTTTCGAATCTAAAGCATTATATGTATCCGACTCAATATCACGATCCCAAGTCCAAAGTATCCATCCGGCAAAACCATAACGGCATGAAGCTGCTTGCCAACGCTGAAGGTCGTGCACAGCCGCATCCAAGGAAAGATAATATTGTTTAATTGCTCCAAATTCACCCATAATTATCGGTTTGTGTTTCAATCCTGTGATGCCGAACCGTTGAACAAATTCTTCAAGCGTTGCTCCATCTGCAATCGGATAAACGTGTAAGTCAATGAAGTCAATATTGGATTTCCAAACAATAGGTTTCGTAATACTAAGCCTTTGCAAGTTTGTGTCGATAGCATCTATGTTGGGTGGCGGGACTAGACCAACAGTAACAAGCGCCGCGGGATCAACCCCGCGTATTGTTGCCCTAATTTGGTCAAGCCAATATATCACTCCGTCTTCAACCATTTTTTCCTTTTCTGATGGTTTAGCGAGGTTGTAAATTTTTCCGTTTGCTGTTTTGATACTCCCCGATGAAAGAGAAAGAGGCGGAAGTTTTGCGTCGAAAGTCAATTCATTTCTTAACTCATAAGCAAAAATAATATTCATCGGCGCATTCCTCGCAATCAATTCTTTAATAAAACTTGTAAAGAATAGTTGATTCGATTGAAGCCCTTCAGGTGTCAGCACATGTGCATTCGTGCATTGGAAATCGGGACACCAAAAATTCTTCGCAGAGCTTACCCGACTCTTATTAGGTAACCAGTCGATAGTGAACATAACATAGATGCGGTTTGCTTCTGCTCGTCTCAAGAAATCGACAATGTTGTTCATATAGATGTGAGATAATTGTAAAAACTGATTACCAATACCACCGTCGCAGCAAGGATTAAGAAAAACTCGTACAACGTTATAACCGTACCGATTCATTTTTTTTAGCGCTTGCTCAGTTCGAAGGGTGTCATAAAGTCCAACATTGAAAGTGGAATGATAAACAAAATCAACCCCATTGAGTGACTTTTGTTTGGCAAGACGAATATAATTGTTTCCACGAGGAATAAACTTGTCACCGCTCCCTCGAACGTAAAACTGGGCAGTATCATTCACAAACCGGATTCCAATTCGCTGTAATTGTGCTTCTGCATCCATAGAAAAAAATATTAGTAGTAATGCCCAGAATTTAACCTGAGATAATTTTATATTTCTGCAATATTGGTCAGTCATGAGATTCGAATTTATTCTTCGATTGTTATCACCCACTTCTCTAGTAGGTTTTCGTCTAACCCTTCAAGAAAGCGGGAAGG
>JBBINX010000040.1:0-19279 GCA_037443685.1 Ignavibacteriales bacterium | reverse complement strand
GCAGCTTCTACAACGAGAAACATTCCGCCCTTAATATAATCGCCGTTATAAATTTGGCCAGCGCCTGGTATTATTGCAGATAACCCACTTGCAAGCAGTGGTGATTTCTTATTCCCAACGATATCGCTTTTTATTGACTGCGAAAAAGTCGGTTGAGATTTACTTGCCATCGAACTCACTGTGAATAAATCGATATTTGGATTTCCTGTGAAATATTTTTCATCCGAACTTAAACCAATGTTAGCAACTATTAAAATTGTCGTTAAAATACAAAATGTAAACCGCATATTTTTTCCTGTTTTTATTATTTATTTTTTTCTTATTCTCGAACTTAACTTAAGCCAATTATTTGCCGTTGCATGGGACGACTTTAACGTAACAAATTGGTCTCACGCAGAGATGCCAAGTTCGCAAAGCGAAACAAAATATGAATTTTAAATTTACTTTACGCCTTCACGAGAAACTTTTTTGACAACTTCAGAATCGTCATACCCGGGCCGGTCAGTTTTCTGCTTTGTTATTCAGAGTTTCATTCTAATCGAGATCAAACCCGAATAGAACACCGAAATAAATCCGCCATTCTTTTCCGTATGTTACAATTTCTTTACCGTCGCGCACCAACCTGTCGAATTTATCAAGCCCATACGAAGCGTTGAAGAATATTCTTGTCGGAAAAGAATACCACGAGAACGATTCCAACCGCAATTCACATCCTACATCTCGTTTGAATTTCATTTCTTTCATACCTCCGCCCGTCCAAGCATTTCCTACGTCGCCGTAAAAAGCACCGTAAAGTTTATCGAAGTAAAAATGGAAAATTCGTAAATCTATTTTTTCTACAATCGGGAAGCGGTAAGTAAGGTTTGTATGGAAGTATTCATTGCCACCAAGCGAATAAAACGGATAGCCCTTCATACCATTCAATCCACCGATGTAGAAATCGAAAAAGTTATCGACGGATGGACCAAGAATTGAACCGCCTCGCACCTGTACCGATAGTGTATGTTTCCAAAGAGGTAGTTTAAGATGTTCGCGCCAGTTCAGTTCCACTTTGTGAAACTTAAACCATTCATATTTGGGAAGAAGCATTCCATCTTTAACTTCGTATTCGCCTGTTGAATTGAACTTGTTAAATTCGTAGTCGTAGCGGAGCCGAATTTTTCTTCCCGTTGGATTTATTTCGCTGGTAGTTGAAGGTTTGATACCCGATAATGTAATTGTAGAACTTAAGTCGTTGCCAACGAGGTAAAGTTCGTTTGAGCCGGAGATAAGAGCGGGGGAATCGTTAATGTGCAAAATAAAATTATCGATACCGGCGCTGTAACGGCTGTGAGCGAATCGCAATTCCCAATCTATATTTTCTTCAAATATTTTTTGTTTTAATGCAATGTCAGCTTGGAGCAAATTATAATTAACACCAACGCCCAAGGTATCTTCGGGAAGGTTTATTTTACCCGATGCTTTGCGTGTGATGTTGTAAACCTCGATGCTTGCAGTGGGTTCGATGCCAAGTTGAAACAGCCCCGGTAATTTTCCACGATAGTCAAATATAAAAAACAGATCACGCTCTAATTTCCTGTTTATAGCCGCACCGGCAAAAACGCCAACTTTGTTCAATACGTCTGTCGAGAACGCATACAGTCCAGGTTTTATTATATCTATTCCCTTATTTTTGGGATTGTAATTATCAACCCGCAAAAACGGTACTATCATCATACTTGTAAATATATCCTTGTATGATCTGGTTGGATATTCGGTGTATTGTGTGTCATCGTAAGTATTTAATTTTTTCCAATCAAATTGAATATTAACTTCGGTTGAAGCTACCGGAGAAGAATATTCACGAAAGACGTCCGAGTCCTTAACATATAAAATATTTTCTGATGGCAGTGGTTTAGTATTTTGGATGACCGAAATTTTATATCCAGTAGATGTATAAGAAGCAAACGCAATATCATTATTATTATTTATGCTTGGCATAAAAGCACCACCGAGAACATTCGTTAATTGTTCTTTTGTGCCGATTAACAAATCGTACCGATAAATATTGAAGATTCCACTTTCGTCGGATGAGTAAATAATTTTCTTTCCATCGGATGAAAATATAGCGTTCCGCGAATCTTTTGTGCCATTAGTTAAATATCGGATCTCTCCTCCTTTTGCTGGAATTATAGCAATATCGCGCCCGTCTGAGATTGAATAATCGAAAACGATTTGCAAGCCGTCGGGCGACCATTTGGGATTGTAAACTTGTTCGCCATTCGCAAATTGAGTTAACTGGGTAAACTCCCCTATTGTATGAAGTGAGTCGTTATAATGGGCTGTAAACAGATTCGTTGTTCCGTCTCTATTCACAACAAAAGCGATTGTTTTCCCGTCGGGTGAAATAGCCGGCGAGTTTGCTCGTTTTCCGAATGTAATTCGGGTCTCCTTTTCCTTTTCTATGTTGTAAACATAAATATCATAAACACTCGACCAGTGTTTATTGTCGCTCGTGTTTTTTGCATAAAAAATATTCTTTCCATCGCGCGACCAACTCAAGCTAGCCCGCACTCCGCTTTTTAACTTTTCTTCTTTCTTTGTTTCAATGTCGTAAAGATACAATGACGAAAGTGCGAAGTAGTCGGCTTCTTTATTCGAAACATAAGCTATTTTTTTTCCATCAGGTGAAAATGTCGGATAAAAATTTGCAAAACCAACTTTTGCAATTATCTCACCATCGATAAGATTTTGCTTGATGTCTTCGGTGCGGCGTGTGTAATCGCGTTTTAAATCAGTTTGCCATTGATTGTATAAATCTTTTCCGTCAATTCCAATTGCTCGTTTAATTGCACCATCGATGCTGTATTCGGTGAGTGAAGAAAGATTTCGTGAGATAGCTACAAGTTTTTCGCTACCGTATTTGTTAGCAATGTAATTTGTAAAAGCAAAGCCGGCATTATACGACGATTCGTTTCCTAAACTTGTTTTTCCGAAGACCGCCATCTCGTTCCAGGTTAACATATTTCCATCGAGAGCATACATCCGCAAGATCATATCGCGATGCGAGTCCCAGAAATCATAATTCAGCTCGCCTCTGTTGAACTGAGCTACACCTTCGGCAAACCAAGCCGGTATAACAAATCCGGAAATCGGGTACGAGGCGATAACATTCGGATAACCATACAGAACATCGGGACGCCGCTCGGCTTCATATCCCAGCCATTGCAGGTAAAAGGCGGGAATTCGCCTTCCAAATTTCATAGAAGTTTGAATTTGAATAATATGTGTGAACTCGTGGGTTATCACATTCCGTAGCCAGTTATGAGTTCCGCGCAAATCATAATCCATCGAAGTTGCCCAAATTTCAACCATATTGTTATAAAAATAAGCGGCTCCATTTGCATGGTCGTCGTGGTCTTTTATTATCCACGACACTTTTTGATCGGGCTCGTGGTTGTAAAGTGAGGTAATAGGTCCGTAAATTTCCTCTGCAATTTTGGCAGTGAGTTGTGCTGTACGCTCAGCCCCTTCGTGATAATGAACGAAAAAATGCTCCGTCTCGATTGTCCGCCAAACAAGTTCCGGATGGTGCGGTTCGTCCTGCGAATAAGCAATGTACGTAAACATGCATAACACTGAAAATATTTTATAAAATTTACTAATCTTCATAATTTACATTGTAACATCCACTTTGGTAATTACATCTTTTTTTAGATTTACCCTACCGGTTTTTACAGCACTTCCGTAAACCAGCTCCAAAATAACAGAAGAGCCGATTAAATATACACCTTGAAAAGTATTTTGTATATACTTGTCATAAGTTTTACCGACGGGTAGGTTTTCGTTTCCGATAATAAAACGTCCGGATAAATCTGTTTGGGAGGTCAGTTTTCCACTAATTACTACTGGCGACTCTTTAACTACAGCTGTATCGAATGTATAACGAATTAAATAATAGCCCGAAGCAGCTTCAATGCCTTTGTCGTTTAGCCCGTCCCATAAATACCGAGGAACTACTCCTGGTTTCATTTTGCCGGAAAATATTGTTCTAACGAGAATCTTACTGACCGAAAAAACTTGAACAGTTACAATTTTATTTGTATCGGTTACGATTGCAAGCACCGTGTCTAAGGGCGAATTGCTTATTCTCTTTTCATCGTAATATAGCCGCACCTTTACATTCGGCAGCGAAGTGCCGCTCTGGTTTGTTACACTTCCGTTTATTTGGTAGCCGTATATTTTCTCAACGTCATCAACAATAATTATTTCACGACACGAAGTAATCAACACTAAAAAGATAATAATTAACCATCGCATTTTACTTCACAATTGCAATTTTTATTATAGCGTTGCCACTTTGGGTTTTACCTTCGGCTTTAATATTTGCAAAATAAATTCCACTTTGGATTTTAGCAACATTCCATTCAACTTCGTTATCTATGCCACCAATACCGTTGACGTTTAATTCGTCAACCAATTCGCCGGCCATATCAATTATTGTTATTTTAACGGCGGCACTCTCACCGAGATAAAAACGGATGTTGGTTTTACCTTCGTAAACCGGGTTGGGCCAATTATAGGAACGGGAAGCTGGTAAGAACTCCGTAATCGGATTTCCCGATAATTGTGAATTTTCAAAAGCTGTGTGCTGAACATTGCCGCGGTAATTTCCCCAAGTTACAGATTTTACGTTAGGGAGTTCCCAAGCATAAAGGTATCCATCGTTCGACATGGCGGCTAATATACCGGGTTGAGTTTGAATCGCCGGCGCAATACTCATAGAAGCAGTTGCACCATTACTGATGGAAATTGGAAAACCAAAAACTTGTTTCCCCTTTGCTGAATATGCTGCAATTAAATTATTCTTTGTAGAAACTAACACGTCTAAAGTTTCATCGCCATCAACATCGGCTATGATTGGCGGGCTGATTATCGTATCAGTTGCAGTAATTGGAAAATTATCCAACATAAAGCCATTATGATTGAATGCATAGATTTTTCGACCAGCAGTAACAACAATATCGCGACTTCCGTTGTTATCCAAATCACTGATTGCAATGCCTCTAATATTTCCTTCGTGCAAATGTATTCTCTTAACCAAACTAAAATTATTATCGTATAATAAAACTGTCTGTCCTTCAACGTCAGCAACAACATAGAAATAAGATTGATTGATCGATCTGCCGGAAATAACTAATTCCCACTTTTTTGATTTATGCGGTAAAGCAAAATCATCAAACGGAGTATAAACAGTATCATCTGTAGTGCAAAAAATTAATAATGGACCTATATAACCCGTTCCTGGTTCACTTATTCTATATGAGGAAATTGATGTAATAGCAGAATTGCTAATAAATTGGGTTCCGATTGGTTCGTAACTAAGTAAAAAACCACTATTATTGCCGCATAAAACATTAGGACCCAAACCTGGGCCAACGTTAATAACTGGAGGAGTAGTTATCTTTGACGGACTGGAAATTATTTTGGTTACATTTATTGAATCAAATATATTATCCTGGTTAACATCGTAAAGTTTGAATTTATATAGATTGCTATCTTGTACTCCGCAAGCTTCCATTTGTGAAATATAGAAATCTAAACTAATGGGAAAATTTCCACCAAAATTTGAAAGCAACCCGCTCATATTTGTAGTCCCACTTCTTCCATCCTTCAGAAACACAAATATCGAATCACCGTTTGATATAAAAATTCTATTGTCGATTATCTGCGGCGCCTGGTTGGTTGCTTTTGAACCAATAAACTTGGGAAATCCCGGTAAAGGTTTTATAACATCATCGCCTAATAATATTTTTGCAGACATTCTTGGTGAACGCTCTGTGAAATCTCTTACTGTAATATGGCTGTTTGCTCTATCGTAACTCATGGTGTTTGGATGTGTGTTAGCGCCAAACTCATTTTTGTAAACGGGTGCGGAATTACCGCTGAACCAAAAGTCAAGCGACGTTCCGTCTTCGCTTCCTGAGCCTGGACTTAAAAAGCCATAAGACTGACCAATATCCTGCGAACCGTCGGCTTCTTCTAAATCAACACCTCTGCGTTTCGGATTTGCGTTTACTACGTTTAAAGCTAAATTTGCATCAATCACATTTTCATCAATGTGCCATATGAGAATTCCGCCGTCATAAAATATTCCGTCTTTAGTAACTCCACCCGGCAAGCTCCAGTCAAATTCATCTATATCGACGATTGAACCGAACAGAGCTTTCTGGTTGAATGAACTGTAGCTTGATGTATCCCGCGGAAAATATTTTTGTATAGTTTCACCTTTGTGTTTAAGTGTTACTGTGGATCCGTTACGCATTGCATCACGATTCCGATTTTCAATTAAGAAATATTCTTTAGCATTGATAGGAATTCGATAAATCGTATCAATTGCTGTTAAACCTACAGCCGGAATATTTAAAATGTTTTCTCCTTGTGGAACATCGATAATTTTAAGCATTCCTAGATTATATTTTTTGTCAAGAAAATATTTTTCCCATGCCGATGGTTCGGGGGGAAAAACTCCGCTCCAGCTAAACATCGACTGACCGTCCATCAAACCAAACCTTCCGATTCCGGTTCTTCCGGTTTTTGTATCAAACAGGTCGGGCAACCCAAGGTAGCTGCCAAAACTTCCTGCAAGAAGACCGTTAATACCGAGCTGCAGCAGAGAAGTTCCCCCGATTGATTGGAGTCGTCGGTTTTCTGTTTCGGGCATTACTAAACTATTTTGTATATAAAATTGACCGCCTTTTACCGGGACACCGTTGTAATTATTTCCAAAAATATTCTTTAAACCGTTTAATCCGAAATAGAGAGACGGAATGTCGAACGGTGTCGGGTCGTATCCATAAATACTTACGAGGTCGATATCTCGTCCAACTCCGGCATGAAAAATACAGAAAACCTGATATTCTGAAAATTCTATTTCGGGTGTTAAAGAGTCAACAAGCATCCATGTATCGTGGACTAATTTTCCAGCTTCAGCAAAATTCGTACTTTTTCGGGGGGGACTGTAGTATTGCATCTGATTCGGTAGGTGATAAATGCTGTCTAAAACGTATCCTTTAACGATTAATTTTCCGTTAGTAACTTTTCGCCAATAATTTTCGAGAAAAAATAAATGATCTTGAAAATATTCTCTGTTATGCGGAGGCGAGTCTATAATAGAGTCGGCAGGTGATAGGTCGAACTTTCCATTACCCGATGTTCTAGAGTCGTTATCTTCCAAAAAATCAACCATAACGGCAAGCACCTTTACGGTTTCGGGAGACACCGAAGATTTAGGAACTGAGAAAGAACCGTTCGAGTAATTTAAGTGAAGACCATCCCCTCTCGCAGATATCGGATGGTCTAGCCTCAATTGAATTTTATCTTGCGCCAGAATCGGGGGTAAGAATATAAACCAGCATATTCCCGCAATAATAATTACTGCAAGTTTTTTATAAATCATTTAGTTGTGCTGTAGGATTTATTCTGCACCAAAGTTTATTAAGAGTGTGAACCTGAGAGTTTCCGACAATGGATGATTTTCTTCAATTGCCGATAAGTAGCTGAAGTCAAAACCGTAGACATCGTAACGAATACCTGCGCCGAATGTTAAAAATTTTCTGTTACCAAAACTCGGGTCTTCATAAAAATATCCGAATCTGAGAGCGAGAAGTTTCGGCGCCCCATACCAATATTCTAAACCGGCACCTATTGTTACTTTGCGTAAACCTGACCCATCCCCCCATGCTGAAAAAATTGCTTTATGTGAGGGGTCTGGCGGAGGAGGATCTGCAATCCGCCGACCTTCTGAATCGAGTTGTTCGGGATATCGTCGAACTAATATGCGTTGGAAATCTATATTCGCTTGAATATTATTGAATTCACTTTTCATCACATCGAACCCCAAACCTAATCGTAAATTTGTGGGAAGCGGGTCTGCTTGTGCTTCGTCGATATATGTAACTTTAGGTCCCAGATTAGCTAGGTTCAGTCCAATATTCATGCTCGAAAAAAATTCGCCAGTAAATAAGGGTTGCTTGTACATCGCGGCGATATCGTAGCTTATCGTATTCGCGATACCACTTCCTTTTTCATCTTCGGTTCCGAAGGGGGCTAAAGCACTACGAATAAACCTTAAGTTAACACCTACGCCAAGATTATCTAAAACTTTTGTAGCATAACCGGCTGTAACCGCAAACTCATAAGCTTTGAATGTTCCAACTGGTTCTGGTCCGCTGGAGAGTGTTTTAACAAATTCACCTAAATTGAGGTATATGATATTTGCGCCGATTGTTCCGCCTATCGATTCAAAATAACCTCTATAACCAAGGTATTCATAGAACAGGTCTGACATCGCAAATTGCGGCAACCAGTTAGCGTGGGTAATACTTACTTCTTGACCGGTTTGGAATGCAAGTCCTGCCGGATTCCAGAAGATTGCTGAAGCATCGTCAGCGATTCCAGTTCCCGATTCTCCCATACCGCTTGCGCGAGAATTTGGGGCAATTAGCAAGAACGGCACCGCAGATTCGCCCTGACTATAAACCGTAATGGGTAGTATTGCAACTATTATTAAAATCATTGCAATAAAATGCTTCATTAATTTTTGTGTTGTCATTTTAATCTTTCCTTATATAACGTGATACAATATTAATTTAAAATCTTTACTAATTAATAGCAATTTCATCTTAAAACACTCAACTTTCCTAGTGCTTCACTCACGAACCGCCCGTCCTGTGTTTTTAAAACTACTTTATACAAATAAATTCCGTTCGCAAGCTTGTCCCCCTCTCTATCTCTTCCGTCCCATTCAATCCTCGCAAATTTACTATTTATGTTGAACTCTTTTATTGATTGAATTAAACGTCCTGCAACTGTGTATATTTTAATTTCAACATCTACTGGCACTATTTGATTGTGACGAAAAGTAAAAACCGTAGAAGCTAAAAATGGATTCGGGTAATTAAAAACATCGGTGATCTTTAAACCTTGTGCAATCAAAACATCGAAAATAGTTTCATTCGTTGCGGCGTTATTGAAGACATCCCAAGCCCTGATTTTGATTGAATGCGTGCCTGGGGTGAGCTTTCCGAATTGGTATTCAATAGTTCCTTCTTGAAAAGTGTTTGTCTTGCTCTTGTAATATGGTGTGATATCTATACTTTCAGTTTGGTTATCCAGCCATGCTTCCATCCGATGTCCGACACCTACACCAGAGGCATTTATACCCGACTCATCAATAAAATCGGCAATTAACAAAGGAGTTTCGGGTACTACGTCGCCGGGCAAGAATGACCGCGTGTTAAAATAGATATTTATCTGTGGTCCCTTTCCGTCATTAACGGCGGTTGTATCTGTGCCGACGATCCGAAAATTCTCTGTGTATCCCATTCCGTCTGTTTCTTCGTTCCAAAAATAAAGTGTGATTCGTCCATTCAGCGTGTCGTATGAGATATCTTTGGGTATAATAAATTCTGTATTAAATTTACCGTTTGATATTGAGCTTTCTCCTTTAAATATAACGCCACCCGAGATTTTATAGGGGCGAAACCAGGGCCATTCTGGAATCGGAATAAATTTATTAGCGTCGTAAACAACAACTTGGGCATTGCCTGTAAAATTAGAAGCTGAGAACGAGGCCGGTTCGCGTACAATCCCTTTTGCCGATACACGCTGTAGTGCTTGTAGTTTAATTATTCCGTTTGTGAATTGACCATTTATCGAATCGATAGTTCCATTCCTTTTAGGTAATCCGATTCTTACAGATGGATCTCCGAGAAGGAAAAATTTTTGAGCATTAATATCCATATGAATTTGCTTTGATCTGTATATAGCATCTCCAAAACGTTGAGGAATTAGTTGACCTGCCGCGTCATATTTAAATATCTGTTTATACAATTCAACGTTTAATTCGCGATTGGGGTCGGCATAGACAGCACGCGTAGCCGAGAATACGCCGATTGCGCCTGAGTTGGGTCTATTCACTAAAATTTCACCACCGCTTTGGTCGCCCGTTCCATCAAATTCCGAAAAATTACAAGTGGCAGCTACAAGGAAAAAATATTTTCGATTATTTTGTAACAATTGGAAATCGGTTTCGCGCACAAAAACTTGCTCGTGTGTCCACAACCGCGGATTGCCGTGTCCGTTAAAATTAAGCAAAAGGGTTCCGTCGTTTATTTGTTTGACTATTGCTTGGTTAGCAGTTGGCTTTCTTCGTCCAACAGAAGTTACGACTGTGGGAAATTCTACTATATATATTTTACGTTGTTCTATAGAATTGGGAGTACTTGTCGCGATGCTTTCTGCATCATCGGTGTGCCTCGAACCCTCATCCCAACCCGCTGCTGGACCATCATCGGCAACAAAAGTAGCACGCATTTTCCAAGAATCGCGCATGGGGTTATTTTCGTAATCTATAATTTTATCGATAACTGCATTTGCTTCGGTGAGAGTTCTAACAGCTAATCTCCCGATTGCTAAATAAACACGTGCACTACTACCAAAAGCCCCGAACAGATCATCTGATGCATAAGAGTTAATGCTGGAGTAAGATTCAGGGGTTTCCCAAGGTGGTATCCAATTAGTCCCGCTGGTTATAATCCTTCTATAATCATAATCACCGTCGCCGAACAATAATACATACTTTAACGATTGTGCGGGCGATGAATTGTACGCAAACTTAAGAAAATTCCGGATTGCCATTGGGGATGAAAGTCCACCTCCGAACTCATTATAAATTTCATTTACATCTACAACTAAGGTTCGCAAGCGGTCAGGACCTAATACCTCGCGGTGATTTTTTAGCCGGTTAGCTGCACTTCTAAATTCGTTGTGACTAATAACAATAAATTGGATAGAATCGCCCGAAGAAACAAGGCTATGCAAATCTTGATTATTGATTTTTGTCAAATTAGATACCGACTTGAAACCTGTTGGTCCCACTGCATAAATTTCTTTTAACGTGCCAGAATTCAATTGAAGTTGAAAAGTAATGCTATTAGCCATTACCGTTGTGTTAGTTATAGTTTTTACGTTCTGGAAATCTGTAACATCAAATATCTGAATGTTGTTAGAAGTAAAACCTATAATATTATACTTTGCAGTTGCGGATGTATCTTGCGTGTGAAATGAGAATAAATCGTTTTGAGAAGTTAATGACCTTGAATAAAATATTTCAAACCAATCCAGATATCCCAAACCCGAAGAATTGTTGCTTGTAAATTTAATCTTTAACTCGCTTCTCGGTTCTGTAAATGTTGGAATTCGAGAAGCTGTTGCTGTTGCGAACTTTGCTTGTGGGTCGACGTAATCCCCTATAATCGTTCCATCTATAGCGACATCGCTTAATTTATTTTCACGCTCGAAGACCGAGAAGAACGAACGTTGTTGATGAGTTCTCGCCGCAAGCCGTACGTTATAATTGATAGGAGCTGAAAAATCTAATCCCGGAAGCGGCACTACGTATGTAATTATATCGTTTACGTTGAATTGTTGACCCAACCATTCTAACCCTGATGCTAGAATATTTACCTTTTCGTCCTCGCGAAAAAGTTTAGCGGTTACCGTTGTGGGTTCAAATACGTTTGTCTGGTTTAGGGATGGAACTTCGACCATTCGTTTACTCTGTGAGCTTCCATAAGTTAACCAGTAAATATTTGCATCGGCAAATCTGTTTATATAATGTGAGAATTTTTTTGTTGCAGAATTATACTTCCAACCCTTTGTCCCTTTTCCGTAGAAAACTATAAAATCTTGTGCGTCTAATTTCCCTATTGAACCTGTATCGAATAAGTAAACAGAATTTTCAAGAAGGTCGTCTGGGGCAAAAGAAATTGGGTCGAGAGGTAACTCGTTTCCACCGTTATTAAAAATTTTTATAGTTGCCGGATCGGTTGTATTAGGAATACCTAATGTTAAAAGTTGAGAACCGTATATTTTGTACATTCCGTCTTCTGTTATGGGAAAACGGTACCAGGTCCCCGAAGCAAGCACACTACTAACCTGTGTTTGTTTCCTAAAAATATCTTGATCAATAAACCAGTTCTTTGCCGATTCGTAATTAATACCGACACCAGCCAATAAATCATCTTCGGCTTTGTGTATAAACCTGGAATCCTTAGGACCGAAATTTATTCTAACAAGAATCCTGCTATATTTTCGCAACGTCTGTGTCCCTGGATTATATTGCAGCGGGTAAAGATGAACATTGCCTAAGACTGCACCTCGGGTTAAACCTACTTCTGTTAATTTTACAATTTCATCGGGAAGAAAATTAGTCGTTGTATAAATTTCAGCGCTCTTCTCAAAACGAAACGAAAACATACTGTCTTGACCAAAATCTGAAAAGGGTACAGGGGGTATTATTATGTTATTAATATTTTCATAATCTGTCGAGAGGATTTCGATAGAATGATTTTCAAGACCTGGCAATATTAGAACAATATTGCGAGAGTATAACGCAGGACTCCCGGGTCTGGTTTCTGGGTTTGGCACTTCCTTGTAAAACCTGAGTTTTGTAAACCTCTCCGAAGAACCTTCAACGTTTGAGGATTCTAAGAAAACCGGGATATATTCAAATGTCAATCCCCTCTCATCCGATTGGACGATGCGGACATCTTTCTCCTGAGCGTTGCTTAGCTGATAAAATAAAAATATTACTAAAATTACCTTTTTCATATAAAAATAGAAAAACCGAATGTCAATTCCTTCAACATCCGGTCAGATTCTTACTTTTAGAATACTCCATTATGATGTTAAAGGTTGTTAAATAAAACGTAATAGCATAAAACTAGCCATTACTTCATAATTTTAAAAATAACCTTTAACAATATAACGATATTTGTTGCTCCAAAGTTTGAATATAATTAGTAAAAATATATCAAAAGAATTAATGATAGTCAAGAACTTTTTTATTTACTTCTTATTTCTAAAATCAGAAAAAATAAAATATGTGTTGCTTATTATTTTTTGATTGTTTATATTGAGTTTAAATATTTTAAGTTCAAATTATTTATACTTGAAAACGACTCAAAAATACGGAAAAAAGGCAGAATTAGCTTTAGGTCTTTGGGTAAAGCTTGCCAGAGCTTTTACAACTTTTCACAAATTATCGTCTCTCGATATCCGATCCTTTGGACTTACAGAGCCACAGTTTTCTGTGCTCGAATGTCTCGGTCACCGAGGTCCTCTAACAATTGGCGCACTGTCTAAGAAAATGCTTATTAGCGGAGGAAATACTACTGTCATTATTGATAATTTAGAAAAAGAAAATTTGGTTGAGCGGGTACGTAGTAAAGAAGACCGCCGAGTGATACTTGTCCAATTAACATCAAATGGAAAAACATTGTTTGACGACATTTTTATTAAACATGCAGAGTGTATCACAAATATGGCATCTGTACTCACAGACCAGGAACAAGAAACATTATCACAACTTTTAAAAAAACTTGGACTGAAACTCCAAGGAATAAATTTTCTTTCAAAGGAACTAATCACTAAATCACTAATATAAAGGAACATACAATGCAAAAAATATATATTTCATTGCTTATATTAATTACAAGCGTTTTCATGTCGCATGCACAAACAACATGGAGTGTAGATGTCGCACATTCCGGTGTCCAATTCTCTGTAAGTCACATGGTTATTTCCGAAGTAACAGGCCACTTCGGAGATTTCAACGCTACGCTTATTCAAACTAAGGATGATTTCACTAAAAGTACATTAAGCGCCACCATCAAGACAAATACGATTAATACTAACAACGAAAAACGAGATGCACACTTAAAATCCACCGATTTTTTTGATGCTGAAAATTTTCCTGAAATTACTTTTATAAGTAAGTCTTTTGAGAAATCCGGAAAAAACAAATACAAAATAATCGGAGACCTAACAATGCGCGGCGTAACCAAGCTAATCGTTCTTGACACAAAATATAACGGACAGATAACCGACCAGCGGGGAAACACAACCGCAGGATTTAAAGCAACAACAACAGTGAACAGAAAAGATTTTGGCATCATATGGAATAAAACATTAGAAACCGGCGGCCTTCTTGTCGGTGAGAATGTAGATGTAACAATAAATATTGAACTAATAAAACAGTCAGCAGGTTCAAAGTAATTATACACTTCTCTTTTATTGCCCGACTTATGTGTATGAGTCGGGCTTTTTTATTGACTTTCCCGTCCAAAAGCAATATATTTTAAAAAAGAATCTACTAATTATTAAAAAGGATACGACAGATGAAATTTCCTGGTGGCGGAATGCCGAATATGCAAAATATGATGAAGCAAGTTCAGAAGATGCAGGAAAAAATGGCGCAAATACAGGCAGAGCTTGAAAGCAAAACTTTAACGGCCGAATCCGGTGGAGGTATGGTTAAAGTAACAGCAAACGGACGACAACAAATTATAAAAATACAAATTGAGAAGGAAGTAATTAACCCGGATGATGCTGAAATGCTTGAAGATTTAATCGTCGCCGCTGTGAATAAGGCAATTGAAGATTCTCAGAAAATGTCTCAAGAAGAAATGAGTAAAGCAACTTCAGGGATGCTGCCCAACATTCCGGGATTAAATATTCCCGGGCTCTAATATGTTTTATACGTCCGAATCATTAGAAACCTTAATCGATGAACTATCTCGGCTTCCTGGCATCGGTAGAAAAACTGCGCAACGCTTAGCTATATATATTATGAAATTACCTCGCGAAGAAGTTGTAGTCATGGCAAAAGCTCTTGTAAACATAAAGGACAAAGTCAAAAATTGTTCTGTCTGTTCAAACTTTACAGAAGAAGACCCTTGTTTTATTTGCTCAAGTCTAAAACGCGATCGCACTATAATATGTGTAGTCGAAGAACCGAATGACGTGATCGCTATCGAAAAAACGAACGACTTCAGCGGGCTGTATCATGTGCTCGGAGGGGCGCTTTCTCCTCTAGATGGGATAGGCCCCGAAGACCTGAAAATCAAGGAGCTTCTTCAGCGCATCAACGATAATACTTCGGAGATAATACTGGCGCTGAACCCAGATGTCGAGGGTGAGGCAACTACCCTTTATTTATCCCGATTACTCAAACCGATCGGTATAAAATTAACAAGAATTGCCAGAGGAATTCCGATCGGCAGCGACTTGGAATTTGCCGACGAAGCAACATTGGCACGAGCAATTGAAGGAAGAGTTACAATTTGACTATACATTATTTTAAATATTACCCAATATTCTTGATATTTTTAATTCAAGGATGCGACATATTTGAAACTAGAACTCCCGAAGATCCCTCGCAGCAAACATCATTCTTCCCTCCGACATCTCCCGACATAGTTATCACAAATTTTAAAAACTCTATCGAAGAATACAATGTTGATAATTATGTAAGATGTTTGGTCGATGCGGCTTTCTCAGATAAAATTTTCGAATTCATTCCCTCACAAGAATCAGGAATTGATGGGGCAATTTTTCAAGGTTGGAACAGAGATTCAGAACGCCAGTATTTACTGAATCTTGGCAAACCTCCGTTCGGAAGCGCTGGTCTTATCCTTACAAACAAACTTATTACTAACGTTACACCCGATTCAGTCGTATATAATTTCGATTATGTTTTATATTATCCCCATAACCACGAAAATTATCCCAAAAGTTTTTCAGGCAAATTACAATTTTATTTAGCTGTAAACCAGAAAGGAAGCTGGAGTATTTTCAGGTGGACGGATTTTAAAACAGCTTCGCTGAACAGTTGGAGTTATCTCAAAGCAGTATTCAGTTCCGGATTGTTGTGATGTTCCGACATAAAAAAATATTGCTATTGGTGTTTCCGTTCATATATTTATCGTGTATAAATCCATTTGCACCCGGGTGGGATGACGAGGAGGGCCCACAGATATGTCCAAATTTAACTGAAATTGAAGGTGTTTTATGTAATTTCAGGAATTCTTATTCTTTTAAAGATACTACCATTTACGGAAATTTATTAAGTCCCGACTTTACATTCATATATCGCGATTATGAGAGGGGCATCGACGTCAGCTGGGGTAGAGACGATGAGATGCAGACAACATATGGACTTTTCCAAAGTGCTCAATCGTTGTTGATTATATGGAATAAAGAAATCGCGTCCAGCGGTGACTCTCTGCGCAAGACTGTTGTGTTCGGATTTAACTTAACTATCACTTTTAATCCAAGCGATATAGCGCGTGTCGACGGTTATGCAAATCTTACGTTCGAGCGCGCTAGTTTTACTTCACCATGGAAAATTGTAAGATGGCGCGACGAATCTAACTTTTAATAATTATTTATCTTTATTTAACATCATGAGTTTTAGTTATACTATCAAGGAAGGTTTCTCGGGTTTCGCCCGGGCGCGGTTGGCGACGTTTGCATCTATTACTACGATTACTATCTCTTTATTCTTGTTGGGTATTTTTTTAGTCATTTCAATCAATGCATCTCGTATCGTCAATCTGATTGGGGAAAAAATTGAGATGGAGGTTTTTATTCAAGAACCGGTAACACGTCTGCAAATAGACGAACTTCGCCAATCAATTCTAAAAATTGAAGGTATCGACAGCGTTACTTTTGTTTCTAAAGAAGAAGCTGCAATGCTTTTCAAAAAAGAATTCGGCGAAGATATTACTTCCATTCTTGATTTTAACCCTCTTCCTCCTTCATTCAAAATTTTCCTAAAAGACGATTACAAAATTTCTGAAAGAGCTAATCATGTTTATGCAAATATTATTACTCTAAAGTGGGTGGATAATGTAATCTATAGGAAGGATTTGATAGAGTTCCTTGAGAAGAGAACTAAAATCATAAACATGGTCGGTTTGATAGTCGGAATTTTAGTAGGTATTTCTGCTATCTTTTTAGTTTCGAATACAATAAGACTGGCAATTTACTCTAAACGGAAAATTATACAAACCATGAAATTAGTTGGGGCGACTAGATGGTTTATACGCTTACCTTTTATTTTAGAAGGACTAATTCAGGGTATCTTGGGCGGAGCAATTTCATGCTTAATGTTATATTCAATACTCTTTATATCATCTGCGTGGCTAATAAAGGGTCTCAAAGAATTTTTTAAAATCGATTCCTTTGTCTATGCGTTGTTAGTTATTATCGGCATACTTTTAGGATTTTTGGGTAGTATGATTTCCGTAAGAAAGTTTATTAGTAAATCTATCGTGAATTAACAGTAATGAATCTTTTGTAAAAAAAGTTTTTTTCCCTTGCGTTCATATCGCTTTATTTGTATAATTAAGGGTTACATTAACAAAGCGGCCTAATGTTGATAGATTGTGGATAATTTTTGATATTTTAATATTTTTTTAATTATTAGATTTTTTCCTGCTTTAATATATTTTTTAAGCGTGTTGATAACTGTTAACCCCTCGTAATATCTTATTGTCTACAAAGGAGATACGCAAATTTCTTAATGTTTATAATTTATTAATAACTACAATTATAAGGCCTAATTAAAACCGCTAAATGTTAACATTTTTGTTAACAACATGTTAATAGCTGTTAGAAAGGGTTTTTTACGAATATGGAATTAGATATTTCTACTACGGAACAGAAAAAAATAACTGCTAGTACAGATAATTTTTCTGTATGGCAAGATTGCTTAAACATAATAAAAAGCAAGGTTAATACCCAAAGTTTCAAAACTTGGTTCGAGCCGATTAAATTTACAAAATTAGAGGCGGGTATATTAACACTAGAGGTCCCAAGCCATTTTTTTTATGAGTGGGTAGAAGAACATTATTCGGATATACTGACTGATACTATAGCTGCGGTACTCGGTTTATCGGGGAAAATTAATTTTACGATAAACTCTGAGTTCACCGATGAGAAAGACCCCAATGAAATTCAGACAACACCGGATACATCGAACACGTTACCTGAAAAAGCAGGCGCGTATTCAGATGTTTCACAGTATCGCTACACCGATACTTTGAAACATAAAGAAACGAATTCGTTTAAACCAATTAATACGGCTCTTAACCCCAAAAACACTTTTGATAATTTTATTAAGGGTGAAAGCAACCAGCTCGCTCGTGCAGCAGCATTCGCTGTCGCAAATAATCCAGGCGGTACCCAGTTTAATCCACTTGTTATCTACGGCGATGTTGGTTTAGGTAAAACTCACCTGATTCAAGCTATTGGCAATCATGCATTATCGCAAGGCAAAGCTAGGCGCGTGGGTTATGTTACGAGCGAATTGTTTACGCTTGAATTCGTTGATGCAATCCAGAACGATTCGATGAGCAATTTTTCTAACTACTATCGCAGTATGGATATTTTAATTGTTGATGATATCCAGTTCTTTACAGGACGAGAAAAAACCCAAGACCATTTCTTCCATACATTCAATACGCTACACCAGTCAGGAAAACAGATAATTTTATCGAGCGATAGACCAGTAAAAGAGCTTAAAGGACTTAATGAACGTTTAATTTCCAGATTCCAATCCGGTTTAACAGCCGATATTCAAGCACCAGACCTTGAAACACGAAGTGCTATTCTCCGGAAAAAAAGTTTAGACAACGGAATTGAATTGCGCCAAGATGTGCTTGAATTTCTTGCTTTAAACGTTAAATCGAATATTCGTGAATTAGAGGGATGCTTGATTAGTCTTTTAGCTCACTCCTCAATTCAAAACAATGAAATAGACCTCAACCTTGCTAAGGTTGTTGTTCGATCTATCGTTGGTGAAATTAAAACACATATTACAATCGAAGATATTCAACGAACGGTTTGTGATTATTTCAATATTCCTGAAGATTTAATTCGAGCCAAAACCCGCAAACAAGAAGTAGTATTTGCCCGTCAGTTAGCAATGTATCTTTCAAAAGAGTTAACGAACTTTTCATTAAAGACTATCGGTTTACATTTTGGTGGACGAGACCACAGTACTGTGATTCATGCATATCAAACAGTAGAAGATTTAATTAAGAATGACAAAAAATATGTAGACCTTGTTCATCAATTAAAATCAAAAATAAACAATCATTCTTAATGTTCATTTGTTGTTGACATCTGTTGACAGGTTGTTAATAATTATACATACATACATTATTCAAACGAATTTATTAATAAATGTTATTTATTCCGACATTTATTTACACATTATTAACAATACTAACATTAATTATCAAACTGAAACAGACCAATTTCTATATAAATATTTAATTATAAACATATCAACATTATTACTATAATAATTATTATTTACATACTTATTTTTCATTATAAATGATTGAATTTCCTGTATTTTATCTGATTTATCTTTTGTTTATTTCAT